>JAJQAH010000081.1:36025-43966 GCA_021203885.1 Oscillospiraceae bacterium
AAATCAGGGAAGGGTGACGTAGGCGGCCATCGGGCCGCCTTCCTGGACGGACAGGCTTTTCGCCTGATACAGAAGGACGCCGTTTTCCCGGGCCCGGCAGAACTGCAGGGTCCGGCCGAAATAGTCCCGGACCTCGCCCAGGATATCGTCCTCGAATACCGGCTCCCCGGCCCGCTTCGCCGGGTACCAGAATCCGGAAAATTCCGACAGCTCGTAGTTGAAGTGGGAGCAGACCGTTTTCCGCTTTACCGCGGCCGGCGGTCCCCAGCTCAATACGCCAAGATGATGCAGGATCCGGCACACGTCGGCCTTGTCCCGCTCGACCTCCTCCCAGGTCCACAGGCCCATTCCGCCCCGCTCGATCAGGATCCCGGGCACGCCGGCGGAGCCTGCGTAATTGTAGGCACCGCCTGTGGCCGTATCGGAAGGGACGACATAGGGGACATCACAAAGCTGAGCCATGGCCAGAGACTTCTCCCGGATGTCGGGATCCGCGACGCCCTGGAAGAAGACGAACGGCGTCAGCTCCTCATAGCCGTCCCCGCTGTGCAGGTCGATGACGGCGTCCGCCTTTTTGATGAAGTACTCCGAGATCGTCCAGGCGATCCGGTCGGCCAGCGTGCCCTCCGGGTTGCCGGGGAAGACCCGGTTCAGATTCTTCTCGTCCTCATACACCAGACTCATGGTGCGGTGCTCGAAGCCCGTCGGATTCGCCAGGGTGATCAGGATCACACTGCCCGTAATTTCCTCACAGTTCAGCTGCTTCGTCAGTTCCAGAACGGCCTCGATGCCCACGTATTCCGCACTGTGGATGCCGCCCATGACCAGAACGGCAGGGCCGGGGTTTTCCCCGCACAAAAGGGTGACGGGCAGCTCCGCGCCGCCGCCGGTGACTGGCAGCAAGCCGCAGACCGTTTCACCGGGCGACCAGGACCATTCTTCGGGAAACGGCTCCATCAGCGCTCCTCGATCCGCTGCAGGACCGAGTCAAAGTCGCTGGCTTCGGACAGCTTTTCAAATTCCTCATAGGTGGCGTCCGGGTTGTATACCCGGATCACCTGCATCAGGTCGCTGCTGCTGTACGCGTTTACATACATGCTCTGCGTGTAGCCGTACATCTCGGCGAACTCCTCCTCGGTTTCGGCCGTCCAGAAACTCTGATAGAAACGGAAGGCCTCGCCGTCCGGGTTGACAAGGTCGGCGTTGCCGGTGGCCGCGTTGAAAAGGGCCACGAAGCAGGGGGCGCACATGGAGGCGTATTTCCCATGCACGAAATTCAGAAGGGAGCCGCCGTGGCCGTCGGACGTCTCCACCGCGTCGTAGTTTTCCGTGGAGAAGCAGTCCACGACGCCGATCAGCATGGGCTGATCCGAGCTGCGGACGTCCTCCTTCAGCATATCCACAACGGAGGCGATACTGACGCAGGACATCATCGCGTCATATTCTTTTTCCGCCAGGGCGTCCTGCAGGTAGCCGCGGCCGGGCTCCATCTGGATGTAGCCCGGTGAGATATGGATGCTGACGTCGTCCCGCCCGGTCTCCACATCGACGGGCTCGGAGCTCTCCGCCAGTTCCTGCACCTCCTCGTTATAGCTCAGATCCAGCCGGTCGGCCAGCGTGTCCAGCATGCCGCATACACGGTGGAAATGCATGCTGTTCAGTCCGTCGGCGGCACCGCCGCTGAGGATCAGAAAGTCTTTTGCACCCTGCTCCAGAAAGCACTCCGCCATGGTGACGCCGGCGTCGTATTCCTCGTCCTCGGAGGGACCGACGGCTCCCAGAAACCAAGGGTCATCCTTCACTTTGTTGAAGTCATCATCCGAGGCTGAGCTGGCTGCGATGACATAGTACATTTCGTTTTCCCCGCAGGCGTTTACCACCTGCTCCAGGTCCGCGGTAAAGATGCCGATGATCCCGCTGCCGCCTTCCTCCTTGACCTGATCCACGAAGCTCAGTTCTTCCTCCACCGTGTTGACGCTGTCGGACATGATGAATTCAACGGGGAAGCTCTCCGCGATATAATCCCGGAGGTAATTATAGTACATAAGGCATTCGGGATCGGTCGTGTCGTAGACCTCCACGCCGAACAGATAAGTTTTCTCCGCGTCGCTGCCGCTGCCGCTTTCACTTGCCGTCTCGGAGGAGCCGCAGGCGGCGCAGCAGAACAGGAGCGCCAGAACGAGGAGCAGTGCGGCGATCCTTTTCTTATGCATGATCGTCACCTCCGGCTTCTTCAGCGTCCGAAAATACGGCGGGTTCAGCGTCCGAAAACAAATGGCAGGCCACCAGATGATCTTTTGCGACCTCCCGCAGGACGGGACGCTCCTTCAGGCAGCGCTCCATGCACTGGTCACACCGGTTCTGAAACGGGCAGCCCACGGGAACGTCCAGGGGACTGGGCGCTTCGCTGTCGATGCTCTCGATGGGTTTGGAAAAGTCCATATCCAGATCGAAGATGGCTCCGATCATGGCTTTGGTATACGGATGCATGGCCTCGGTACCGACTTCGCCGCCGGGCATGATCTCCACGATATTCCCCAGGTACATGACGGCCACCTGATGGGCGAAGGACTGGACCAGGGCCATGTCATGACATACGAATCCGATGGCGATATCCTTCTCCTTCTGCAGCCGGACCAGCAGCTCAATGACATTCTTCTGCACGGACACGTCCAGTGCGCTGGTGGCCTCGTCGCATATGATGATCTCCGGTTCCAGGGCCAGGGCCCGGGCGATCCCGACGCGCTGCCGCTGGCCGCCGCTCATGTTGTGGGGATACCGTCCGGCGAAGTCTCCGGGCAGTTCCACCATCTCCAGGTATTTCCGGGCGACTTCGTCCCGTTCGCTGTGCTTGATCAGCCCGAAGTTCAGCAGGGGCTCACAGATAATATCCCGGATGCGCATCCGCGGGCTGAAAGCGGAGGACGGGTCCTGAAAGACCATCTGGATATGCCGCCTGTGCTGGCGGAGTTTCTCGCCCTTCAGTTTCGTGACGTCCTGTCCCATATACAAAATCTCACCCTCGGTGGGTTTCTCCAGGCAGACGACCATCCGCAGGAACGTGCTCTTGCCGCAGCCGCTCTCCCCGACGATGCCGAGGGTCCTGCCCCGGTACAGGTTCAGATTGATATCGTTGTTGGCAACCAGAGTCCGGTGGTTGGAGGCGGGATATTTTTTCGTGATGTGCCTGGCCTCCATGATCAGCTCGGCGTTTTCAGACATAGCTTTCCCCTCCTATGGAAGGAACCGAATCCAGCAGGTTCCTGGTATACGGGTCCGAAGGGTCGTGCAGGATGTGGTCCCGGTCCCCGGCGTCCACGATCCGGCCCTGCTTCATGACGATGATATAGTCCGCCATATAGGCGGCCACGCCCAGGTTGTGCGTGACGATGATGATACTGGTTCCGTACTGATCCCGCAGCGCCATCATCTGACGCACGATCTGCGCCTGCGTGGTCACGTCCAGCGCGCTGGTGGGCTCGTCAGCCAGCAGAAGCTTGGGCTGGAAAGTCATGGCCATGGCGATGCCGACCCGCTGCCGCATGCCGCCGGACAGCTGGAACGGATAGCTGCGCATGATGTTGTCGCCGCTGGGAAGCCGCATCCGCTCCAGCATCTCGACGCCTTTGTTCCACGCGTCCTTCTTGGAGATATTTTCGTGGGTCCGGATATACTCCACAAACTGCGCGCCGATCTTCCGGATCGGATTGATCATCGCGCCGGAGTCCTGAAAGATCATGGAGATCTCGGTACCCCGGAGTTTCCGCCATTCCTCATTGGAATAATTCAGGAGAGATTTCCCCTCAAATTCGATATCACCGTGGCTGACATAGCCGCCGCCAGGCAGACACCCCAGAATGGCGCGGATAACGGTGGATTTTCCGCTCCCGCTCTCGCCCACGATGCTGACGATGTCCCCCTGGTTCATTTCCAGATCGATCCCGGACACCGTGGGCTCCGTATTCTTTCCGTATGTGATGGAAACGTCCTCCAGCTTCAGCAGCATCGGACCACCTCCTGCGTATGTTACCGATTTTCCCGGGCCGGGGACGGTTTCCGGCCCCGGCCGGGATCGGATGGTGAGTCAGTTGACGGGTGCCCAGTCCTTCGTGACCCAGGTGTAATCCAGCGGGTACATGACCACGCCCTTGATCACGCTGTTGTTGTACGTGATGGAGCTGTTGTAATAGCCGTGCACGATGGTGGCGGCGTCATCGATCAGGATCTGCTGCATCTCCACATACAGATCGCTCTTTAAGCCCTCGTCGGTGCAGGTGATCAGTTCCTCATAGTCCTTGTCATATTCATCATTGTGATAGAATCCGTAGGTCTCGGAATTCCCGCTGTAGAAATTGCCCAGGAAGGCGTCGGGATCGCCGGTGGGCACGATCACGGCGTTGGAGGAGACCATGTCAAACAGACCCTGGTTCTGCATATCCAGCACCGTATCATAGTCGCGCACCTGGTAGTCCACGCCGATGCCGATGCTGTTCAGGGTGGTGGAGATGGCCTCGGCGAAGGTCTGCAGCTGGCGGCTCTCGAAGGTCAGGTAGGTCAGATTGATATTTTCCCCGTCGACTTCCCGGATCCCGTCGCCGTCATTATCCACGATGCCGGCCTCATCCAGGATCTCCACGGCTTTGTCCATATCATAGGGGTAGGGATCGGTCAGCTGGTCGTATCCGAAATCCATGGAGGAGGGCAGCACGGCAAACCCGGGGGTGTAGATGCCGCCGACGGTCACGTTGCACAGGGTCTCGTCATCGATGGCGCACATGATGGCCTGGCGGAGGGACTCATTGCCCAGAACGCCGTTGAAGTTCAGGTAGGTATTGGCCATGCGGCCGCCCGCTGTGCTGTCCACCGTATACGCGGAGTCATTTTTCAGCTCGTCCAGGTCGGAGGCGGTGGTGATATTCTCCACCACGTCCACGTCGCCGCTCTTGATGGCCATGGCCTTGGTGGTGCTGTCGGTGATGTAGACGGCGGTATAGCCCTCATAGGGCACCTCGCCGTTCCAGTAGTCCTCGTTGCGCGTGAAGGTCTTGGATGTGGCCTCCACGCGGCCGGTCATGACATAGGGACCGGTGCCGACTACGGAGTCCGCGTCGTTGTGGTCCAGCACTTCGGTGTCCACTACGGCGAAGAAAGGATAGGCCAGAATGCCCGGCAGATTGGTGGTGATGTCACTGCAGACCACCGTGATCGTACCGGCGGAGTCGTCCGCGGTGAAGGACGGATCCGGCAGATACTGGGACGGGGTGGAGGAGCTGCCGGCCGCTTCCTGTTCATACATCATATTCCAGCAGTCCACGATGGCGGTGGGAGTCAGGTCCTTCCCGTTGGAGAACCGGATCCCGTCCTGGATATGCAGTGTCCAGGTGATATAGTCGTCCGTGGTGGCCTCGTCGCAGAGATTGTTCTGGGCCGCGCCTTCCGAATCAAAGTTGAACAGGGTCTCGCCGACGCCGAAACGGACCAGTGACCAGGCGGAGTTTACGTTGATGGAGGGGTCGAGATCCTCGGAGAAGTAGTCGCAGCCGAAGTTGAAGGTGTTTTCGGCGGAGGTGCTGCTTCCGCTGCCGGAACCGGACTCGGATGAGCTCTCGCTCTCTCCGCATGCAGCCAGCGTCACGGCAAGGGCGGCCGTCAGCAGGAGGGCCGAGATTCTTTTGAACATTTTCATTTTTTCTACCAGCCTTTCTAAAATAAATTATAACAATGTGATTGTTACCGATAAGAAGTGGGGGCGGATCATTCGCCGGGATCCAGAACGTCCCGGAGACTGTCGCCCAGCAGGTTGAACACGACCACCGTGATGAAGATCGCGAGACCGGGGAAGATCATCAGCCACGGGGCCGAAGTCAGATAGGCGCGGCCCTCGTTCAGCATCAGGCCCCACTCGGCCGTGGGGGACTGGGCGCCGAACCCGAGGAAGGACAGACCCGCGATCTCCAGCATCATGGAGCCGATATCCGTCGCGCCCGTGATGATAATGGTGGGCAGGGCGTTGGGGAGCATATAGGAGCCGAGGATGTGCGTGGTCCTGGAACCCGTGATCTGGGCCGCCGCCACGTATTCCCGGTTCCGGATCTTCAGCACCAGGCTTCGGGACAATCGGGCGTATTTCGTCCAGCTGACGATGGAGATCGCGATGACGGCGTTGACCATGCTGGCACCCAGGATCCCGGCCACCGCGATGGCCAGGACCATGCCGGGGAAGGAGATCATCATATCAGCGATACGCATGATCACGGCATCCACGACACCGCCGAAGTACCCGGCGATAATGCCCAGGAACGTGCCGACGACCATGATGATGCAGACCAGGACCAGGGCGGCCGTCAGGGAAGTGCGGGTGCCGTAAATGACACGGGAGAAGATGTCGCGGCCCAGCTTGTCCGTACCGAACAGATGCTCGCTGCTGGGAGCCTGCACAGCGTCCGCGAAGGAGGCCTCGTAGGGGTCCTGGGGCGCCAGTACGGGGGCCAGGACGGCCACGGCGACGATACAGAGAGCCAGGATCAGGAAGATGGTAAAGTTCCGGTTCTTTTTAATAAATTCCCACAGACTGTGCATGACCTTCACCTCCTGACCCGGATCCGGGGATCCATGAACTCATAGGAAATATCCACCAGCAGATTGATGACCAGATAGATCAGAGCCACCCACAGGACATAGCCCTGAATCAGTGAGTAGTCCATGGAAGTGATGGCGGATACCGCCAGGCTGCCAAGGCCCGGATAGGAGAAGATGACTTCCACCACGCAGGTGCCGCCCAGGAGAGATCCGATGGAAAGACCCAGCATGGTCACGAGAGGCAGGATGGAATTGGGCAGGACATGCTTCCAGAGAATGGTGCTCTCCTTGATGCCGCGGCAGCGGGCGCCGACCACATAGTCCTGATTCAGCTCATCCAGGAATGCGGTCCGGACCTGCCTGGTATACTTGCCTACCATGGCGAACGCCAGGGTCACCGCGGGCAGGATCAGCCGGGTGAAGCCCTGCCCGGTTGACACCACGGGCAACCAGCCCAGCAGGACCGCGAAGACGTACATCAATAGCAGTCCGACCCAGAAGTTCGGCAGGGCGGCCCCGATGAAGGAGAGAAAGCGGACGATGTAATCCGCAACCCCGCCTTTGTGCGTTGCGGACAGGATGCCCAGCGGGATCGCCACCACCAGCATCAGGACCAGGGCGAACAGGGCCAGTTCCAGCGTGGGCAGGAGCCTGGACAGCAGCAGGGACGTGACCGGCTTGTTAAAGGAGTAGGAGGTCCCGAAGTCGCCCTGCACGCAGTTCAGAAGCCAGGTCCCGTACTGTTCCAGAAACGGCCGGTTCAGGCCCAGGGATTCCCGGGTCTGTTCCACCAGCTCCGCACTGGGGGTGGTGCCGCTGGCCGAGTACATGGCCGTGACGGGATCCCCCGGCGCTATATACGTCAGAAGGAACGTAAAGAAGCTGACGCCGATCAGGACGATGATGATCATAAGGAGTCTCTTTAATATGTTTTTTCCGCTCAATATTACCACTCCCAACTTACAGGCGGCCGGAGGAACAGCCGCCAGGAAATAAAAAAACGGCCATGGAACGAGTCCGTGACCGTGTATCAGTGTGTGTGTGAAAGACGGGAACAGATCAAAAAAGGGACATCAAAACGTGATGCCCCTAAATTGGTAAAGCTGTTCTCAGACCGGTTACACCAAAACACGGGTGCATGACAGGTAAGTCTTTCGTCGGTCTCCTGGCTTGTGCGTATGGACGGTCTCAGACCGCCGCGCAGCGGATAATCTGCCTTCTCAGTTTCCCAATGACTGGCTTTCGCCAACGATTATCGGCCTGGCACTTACAGTCGCGGTACGGTTGAGGATTCACACCTCATTGTCTCATCCGGATCCCATGGGATGGTCCTTTAGGGGTCCGGACTCGAAAAACTTTCTT
>JAJQAH010000007.1:0-1582 GCA_021203885.1 Oscillospiraceae bacterium
GCCCGGATCATCTGCGCCGAGTTCTCGGGTTCAAGGAGCTTCTCCAGCGCCGGGTCCAGGTCCTTCAGGTGTTTTCCCACCTTCACGCTGAGACCGTTCTGGGAAAAGAACCGCATGTTGTTCGGCTCGACGCCTGGCAGGGGCGAGATATGGATGATGGGAGTGCCGGCCGCCGCCGCCTCCGTGGACAAAAGTCCCCCCGGTTTCGTGATCAGCGCATCACAGACCTTCAGATAGTCCTCCGGCCGGTCCGTGCTCCGCATGATGATTATCCGGTCGTCCGCCTGATACAGATCGGACAGCTGCTGATAGAGTTCCTGATTGGTCCCGCAGATAATGATCAGGACGTATCCCGGGTGGTCATCCAGAAACTGCTCCAGCTGCTTCGCCGCGCCCTTTATGTTGCCGGCCCCGAAACTGCCGCCCATCAGGAGGATGTACCGCTTCCCCGGATCCAGATCCATCTGCCGCAACAGCTCCTGCCGGTCCGCCGGCTGGCTGAACTCCGATCGGACCGGGATCCCCAGTGGAAGGATCTTCTCCCGGGCGATGCCCCGGGAGGTAAATTCATCCGTCAGCCGGTCGGAGGCGATGATCGAATAATCGCAGTACACTTCCTCCGCGAAGGGGACACAGACATAGTCCGTATTAATGAGAAAAACAGGCGGAAGCTCGACTCCCCTCACCTTCAGGGCGGCCAGGATCTCGGCCGGGAAAAAATGCGTGCAGATGATCACATCGTAGTGGTGGCTTTCCATATATGCGCGCATGAGCCGGACCATCCGCAGGTTCACCAGATACACGGGGGACCGGATCGGCAGCCTGCGGTACGCATTTCCCATATAGTACAGCGCACAGAAACCCCACGGCGCCTTCCGGACCAGATTGATATAGGCATTCCCGACGGTTTTTCCCACGTGTCCCTTCGCCAGGTCATAGGGATCCAGCAGCACCGCGTTGTGGCCCCGCCTCTCCAGGGCCTCCTGCATGGCCCGGGCCGCCGCGTCGTGGCCCCCGCCGGTCTTGCCGGATAAAATCAATGCGTCTATGGCAGACTCACCTCCGTTCCTCACGCGGTACGATGCTAAAAAAAACGGTGTCCCAATCCGAATCCGAACTGAGACGACCGGCTGAAAACAGAAAAATTACACTGCGCAGGTACACAAAGACCCGGAATACGTCGATATTCCGGCTCTTAAGGCTTTTTGTTTTTAATGCTGTAACAGGCAGTCTATGCCTGTTTGAAATCTGATCTCACACGCACACACCGAACGGCCTTTCCGGCAGACAGAAGCCGCCGGCCGTAGTCTCATTTCTCCTCATATTTTACCGATATATCCAGTATTTGTCAAGTTGACGGACCCGCCGGAAAAGTTCAAAAAAACGGCTCCATCCACTTGACATTGCGGATTTTCAGGGTACAATAATTGAGGTGCCCGGGCGGTCCGGACGGTTCCCGGATCCCGCCGGCGCATTTTAGACTGCAATCAGATCGATCCCGGAAAGGAGACCGGCGCCGTCCTCCGGCGGAGGAAGCGCGCCGGGTAAAATGTATGAGAAAATCTGCGATTCTGCTTCTGAT
>JAJQAH010000007.1:1592-10757 GCA_021203885.1 Oscillospiraceae bacterium
TTCTGATCCTCTGCCTGGGCCTGTGCCTGCTGGCCGGGTGCAACGGTCAGGAAGAGACGGATACGGCGGCCAGCGCCGCCCAGACCGCCGAAGAGAAGACGGAGCCCGCCGAAACCTCCGCCGCCGCATCCGCCGGCTCTTCGGCCACGGCGGCCGCCGGCACTTCCGGATCCGAATCGGAGACCAGCGGGACATGCGGTTCCCGCCTTAACTGGTCACTGGGCAGGGACGGCACTCTGACCATCTCCGGGTCCGGCGTCATGGAGGATTACGAGACCTACGGACCCTGGCACGAGCTGGCCGACAGCATCACGGACCTGGAGCTCGAATCGGGCATCACCCGGATCGGGGCCCGGGCGTTTTCCGACTGCACGGAACTTGAAAGCGTCACGATCCCGGACAGCGTCAGGAGCATCGGCGACTACGCGTTTATGAACTGCACCGGCCTTCAGAGCGTCGTCATCGGCAGCGGCGTCCAGGAGATCGACGAGGGGGCCTTCAGCGTCTGCCACAGCCTGACCAGCATCACCTTTACGGGGGACGCGCCGGATATACGCGTACACTGCTTCCTGGGCGTCACGGCCACCGCCCGCTATCCGTACGGGAACGCCACCTGGGTCGCCGGGCTCCGGGTGGGATACGACGGCGTCATCACCTGGGTCGCGTACTGACGTTTTTTTAAAGCCGAAAGATCTCCCGCCGGGAGATCTTTTTGTGCTTTTTCCGCTTTTGTGCATTTCGGGCGCTGCGCCCGTTAACATTTGGCTTTGAGGAGAAAAACATGTTGCAGATCTCGGATCTCCGCCTGCCTCCGGATGCCGGCGGGGACGCTCTTTTAAAAGAAGTCTCGGAACTGACCGGCGTGCCGCCCTCCGAGATCAGCGGCCTCCGGCCGGTGAAGCGGTCCCTGGACGCCAGGAAAAAGGACCGCATCCGGATGGTGTACACCGTGGAGCTCTCCGTGCCCGACGAGAACGCCGTTCTGTCCCGGGGCCTCCGGCAGGTGAAAAGGGCGGACAGAAAAGAATATGCCTTTCCCCCCGTGACCCGGCACTCGGAGCGGATGCCCGTCATCGCGGGCATGGGACCGGCGGGCCTTTTCTGCGCGCTGTTTCTGGCCCGCAGCGGGATCCCCAGTATCATCCTGGAGCGCGGAAAAGCCGTGGAGCAGCGGACCCTGGACGTGGAAAATTTCTGGCGGACGGGCCGGCTGGACCCCGGATCCAACGTCCAGTTCGGCGAGGGCGGCGCCGGCACCTTCTCAGACGGGAAGCTGACCACCGGCATCCACGACGCCCGCGTGTCCGCGGTCCTTCAGTCTCTGGCCGCCGCGGGCGCCCCCGAGGACATCCTGGTCGATCAGAAGCCGCACATCGGCACCGATATCCTGAAGGACGTGGTCCGAAACCTCCGGGATGAGCTTCTCCGCCTGGGCTGCGATGTGCGCTTTGAAAATCAGCTGACGGGTCTTCTGCATGACGGGGATGCGCTGACCGGCGTCCGCGTCTCCACGCCAGATCATCAGTACGACCTGAAGACCGACGCGCTGGTGCTGGCCGTGGGCCACTCCGCCCGGGATACGTTTCAGATGCTGCTGGAGGCCGGCCTTCCCATGGAGCCGAAGCCCTTCGCCGTCGGCGTGCGCATCGAGCACCGGCAGGCGGAGATCAGCCGTGCCCAGTACGGGGACAGCTGGGAAAAGCTCCCTCCCGCGGACTACAAGCTGAACTGCCACCTGCCCTCGGGCCGCGGTGTCTACACCTTCTGCGTCTGCCCCGGGGGCCGGGTCGTGGCCTCCGCCTCGGAGCCGGGGATGCTGGTGACCAACGGCATGAGCCGGCGCGCGAGGGACGGCGAAAACTGCAACGGCGCCTTTCTCGTGGATGTAACGCCGTCCGACTTTGAAGGAAGCGATCCCCTGGCGGGGGTGCGCTTTCAGAGACGGTGGGAGGGTGAGGCCTTCCGGCTTGGCGGCGGGGACTTCACCGCCCCCGCCCAGCTGGCCGGGGATTTTCTCTCGGGCCGTAAGAGCACAGCCGTGGGAAATATCAAACCCACCTACGCACCGGGCGTACGCTGGACGGATCTCGGCGCCTGTCTGCCCGGCTTCGTCACGGAGTCCCTCCGGTGCGCGCTGCCGCTCTTTGATGAAAAAGTGCGGGGCTTCGCTGACCCCGAGGCCGTCCTGACCGGCGTGGAGACCCGCTCCTCCTCCCCGGTGCGGATCCTGCGGAACGGGAGCCTCCAGTCGACTCTGCGGGGCGTATACCCCTGCGGCGAGGGCTGCGGCTACGCCGGCGGGATCGTGTCCGCCGCCGTGGACGGGATCCGGGTGGCGGAGATGATCGCGCAGGGATAAGCAAAAATTCTACCATGAAAAAAGCCTCACGCGGACGGATGAAATTCCGCCGCGTGAGGCTTGTTTTTTAAGGTTTTCTGTTACTCGACGTCCGCGTCGACTTCCAGCGTGGCCACCTTGTCGTCCTGCAGGCCGATGATCAGGGAGGTCTCGCTCTTCGTGTAGGTCAGGCTGGAGCCCTTTTCCGTATAGTCTTCGCCGTAGGCCTCGACCACCTCTTCCAGGGTGCTGCCGATCGTGATCCCCTCGTCGGTGGAGATCGTGTCGTCCATAAACACCACGGAGGAGACGTAGTCCACGTCATCCACGGGATACGTCTTCAGCTTGAAGCCGGAATAGGTATACTCCTTGTCCAGGCCTTCAAAGGCGCAGCTCTCGGACTCGAAGAAATCCTTGGGCTCCCCCAGCTCCTCCACGATGGGTTCCGCCGGGGCCTCCATCTCGATCTTCACCCCGTCCAGGGTCAGCGTATAGCCGTCCGCCACGCCGCCGGACGTACCCGACCCCGATGAGCCGGCGGACGACGACGTGCTGCTGCCGGAAGACGAACTTTCCGAGCTGCTGGATTCCTCCCCGCAGGCGGCCAGGGCCAGCACCATCACCAGCGCCAGCAGCAGGGCAAAAATTTTCGTGTGTTTCATGTCGCATTTCCTCCTCTTTCTTAAATGCCGGGCCGTCTCAGAAGCTGACGATCTCGCCGTACTCGGCCAGTTCCGCGTACTGGGCGGCCTCCATATCCTCATAGAACCGGATCTTCTCATCGTAGACGGCGGCATACTCCTCGTTGTCCCGCCAGTCCGTCAGCTCGAAGTTCTCCTTCAGCCAGTTTCCGAAATAGGAGCCCAGCTTCTCGGCGCCCGCCAGATTCAGATGCAGGCCGGCGTCGTATGTATCTGTATTATAATCGATTCCGACCTCATCCGCAAGTTCCTGGAAGTTAAAATATGTAAGACCGTATTTTTCGGCGTACTCCACCATCTGCTCGTCCCACTCATCGTACCAGTAGGGGTAGAGGCTGGGGGATTTGAACAGGACCAGCGCGATCCCGTTGTCCTCACAGAGCTCCCGGATCCGGTCCAGCCAGTACATGGCGTTATCGCCCAGGGTATAGTCCGCCAGCGGATCCGGCTCCGGGAAGCCCTCCACCGGCCGCACATCCACCCGCATGTAGTAGCCGTTGTGGGTGACCTTGTCCGCATGGAACAGGTATGTAAGATCGTCCTGGTCCAGCTCTGACCAGCGGGAGTGGAACCGGAGGATCGGAAACAGATAATCCACGAGGTTCTCATCCTTCGTCATGGACGCCTCGATGCAGCCGATCTTGGAGGAGCTCATCCGCATGCCGTCGATGGTCATCCGGTTGTACGCCTCGCTCTGGGGCTCATCGTATTTCAGCGCCAGCACGCTGAACGCCACGACTTTCGGGGTCTCGTACCGCAGCGCATCCTCCAGCATGTAGTAGGACTGCCAGGTCAGCTGCTGGGCGGAGCCGCGGATATAGCTGGTGATCCCGTACTCCTCGTACATGGTGATGGGGGAGATATTCTCGTAGACCTCGCAGTCCCCGATCATCAGCACGTCGTGGTCCGTGGTCTCCTTGTAGTACTCGGCGGTGAAGGCGCCCTCCACGATATCCGTCATGTATTTGGGCATGACCAGCCGCTGCAGCACATACAGAACGCCCAGCAGGACCACCGCCAGGATAATAACGGCCGGGATCCATTTGAGGGATCGTTTCTTTTCCATCAGACCGCCCCCCTCAGAACTGGTTGTAGATGAACTGCGTCTGATCGTAGCCCACGCCGTAGGCCCCGAAGACGATGATCACCACGGTCAGCACGCCGAATCCGATGTATTTGACCGCCGCCGGGGCCGCGAAGATCCGGTCCCGCACGCTGCCGTGCCGCACCTCGTAAATACTGACCGAGAACAGCAGGATCGTGCCCAGGAACAGGATCAGGTAGTCCCACCCGGTCAGGCCCAGGCCCAGGAAGGCGGAGGCCGTCAGAGCGCTGGGGTTGAACTGCGTGAACATCCTGCCGAACATCTGAAACGTCAGCGGCACGTCCCGGTAGCAGTCGAACATCCGGATGGCGCTCATCAGCAGGATCGTCCGGACGATCTCGAACACGCTGTACCCGGCCCGCCCCTTTAGGTGGAATCGGTTGTGGAACCGCCCGTACAGCGGTTCCAGCTCCTGGGAGATCATGATCACGACGAAGTTCATCAGGCCCCAGACCACGAAGTTCCAGGACGCGCCGTGCCAGATGCCGGTGGTGAACCACACCACGAAGGAGGACAGGTAGATCGGGATCCGTTTCCCCACCGCGTCGCCCAGCTTCTGCCGGGAGAACTTGGCCAGTTTCAGCATGGGCCCGCACACGGAGATCGGGTAGAAGATATAATCCCTGAACCACGTCCCCATGGTGATGTGCCATCGGTTCCAGTATTCCTTGATGTTTTTGGACAGGTACGGCTGCCGGAAGTTCTCCGTCACTGTAATGCCCATGGTCTGGGCGATCCCGATGGTGATGTCGATGCCGCCGGTGAAGTCCGCGTATAGTTCCAGCGCATAAAACAGCATGCCCACCAGGACGAAGCCGCCCGTGTACATCTCCGTGTCCGCCATGATGGCAGTGACCGCCGTCAGGACCCGGTCGGCGATGACCACTTTCTTAAAATAGCCCCACAGGATGCGGTACAGGCCGTAGCCCACGGTCTTGGTATCGAAGGAGTGGTGCTCGAACAGGGACTTGGACAGATCGCTGTACCGGCTGATGGGCCCCTGAACCAGCTGGGGAAAGAAGGACACGAACAGCGCCAGCTTGCCCAGATTGCGCTCCGCCCGGCAGGTACCCCGGTATACGTCGATGACGTAGCCCACCGTCTGGAAGGTATAAAAAGAGATCCCCATGGGGATCACCAGCGTCACGAAGGACAGCTGGCCGTCCACGTGAAACGCGTCCAGCAGGCTGTTGATATTGGCGATCGTGAAGTTCGTGTATTTCAGTACGGCCAGGATCCCGAGATTGAAGACCAGGCACAGGATCAGCCAGCGCCATTTCTTCGCCTTGACCCCGGATTTGTAAGTCTTCTTCTCCTCCCGGCTCATCTCCGCCTTGTGTTCCGCCAGGTAGGTATCCTGCCCGGTCTGCAGCCCGTCCAGCCGCATACAGACGAGATAGGCGGACAGGGTCGAGGCGGCGATAAAGATCAGATAGGCCGGATTGGCGATAAAATAAAACACATAGCTGGCCAGCAGCAGCAGCGGCCACTGGCAGCACTTCGGCAACAGATAATACAGCAGAAACAGGACCGCGATAAACAGAATGAAGCTGTAATCCGTAAACAGCATCGGCTGTTGTCAGTCCTCGTCCAGCCGGCAGATCAGCGCGTACAGCGCCTGCGCGGAGTTGAAATTCTCGGGCACGATCTCGTTGGCGGGGATGACCACGTCATAGGCGTCCTTGACTTCCGTGATGATCGTGACGATATCAAAGGAGTCGATCAGCTTGTCATCCACCAGCGTCGTGCAGGTATCGAAATCAATCTCCGGATGCAGTTCCTTCAGAATATCCAGCAGTTCCTCCATCTTCGTTTCCCCTCTTTTCTTTCCTTATTACTATGAACCGGACGGACAGGCCCTGGCCCCGTTGAACGGGCGCCGGGACTAGCCCTCCTCCTCGTATCGTTTCTTCAGACCGGCCCGGTCCAGTTTCCCGTTGGCCGTCAGCGGCATCTGCTCCAGGATGCGCACCACGTTGGGCACCATGTACCTGGGCAGCGTCTGACGCAGTTCTTTGACCAGATCCCCGGCCTGGAGATCTCCCACATAGAAAAGGACGATCTTTCCCTTCCCCTGGTCATAGACACAGCACGCGCTCCGGACTCCGTCGACCATATTCACGTGCGCCTCGATCTCGCCCAGCTCGATCCGGTGCCCCATGTGCTTGATCTGATAGTCCTTTCTGGACGTGAACACCAGTTCGCCCCGCTCGTTATAATACCCGATATCTCCGGTCCGGTAAATCAGCTCCCGGTACCAGGGATTCAGGGGGTTCTGCACGAAGACCTCGTCCGTGCGTTCGGGATCGTTGAAGTAGCCCAGAGTCAGGGATGTCCCCCGGATGCAGATCTCGCCCGTCTCCCCCTGGGGCGGTATATGGTTCTGCTCGTCCAGCAGGAACACGTCCGTATTGTCGAAGGGCCGGCCCACCGGGATGGGCTCCCCCTCGTCAAAGTCCCGGTCCACCTCGTAATAACAGCTCATGCCGGTACACTCCGTGGGTCCGTAAAGGTTGATAAACCGGGCGGAGGGCAGCGTCTCCCGCCAGATCCGGAACTGCTTCGGCGGGAAGACCTCGCTGCCGAAGGCGATGGTGTGCAGGTACTCGGGCACCACCGTATCAAACGTGTTCATGGACGAGATCATCGTCAGGGCGGAGACCACCCAGCAGACGGTGTTGATCTTGTGCTCGTTTAAAAACTCCACCAGCTTGACGGGGAACATGAACAGTTCTTTGGGCACCAGGTAGGTGGTGGCGCCGCATTTCAGGCTGGAAAACAGCTCCTTCAGACAGGCGTCGAAATACAGGGGTGTCTGATTGGCCAGCACGGACTCGTCCGTGATCTGAAGGACGTCGGTCAGATGCTCCACATAGTCGATGACCGACCGGTGGCAGGCGGCCACGCCCTTGGGCACGCCGGTGGACCCGGAGGTAAAGACGATGTAGATCGGGTCCGTGTCGATCGCCTGTGAGCGGATCAGCTCCAGACGGATATCGTCCGCCTGACCGGCCGTCAGCAGGTCGTATGAAAGGACCTCCCCCGTAAAGTCCGGGATCTCGTCCACCAGCGGGGCCGTGCTCTCATCGCAGATCACCGCCCGGGGATTCAGGTTCTGGAAGATCAGGCTGATCCGGAACTGGGGCATCTCCTCGTCGATCGGCACATAAAAGCAGCCGCTGTATACCACGCCCCAGAAGGCCGTGACCATGTGCGGGTGTTTCTTCATAAAGATGACGACCGGCTCATGATACAGGTTCCGCTCCGCCAGACCCGTTCCGATCTTTCTTGCGTCCTCGTAAACCTGGGAAAAGCTCATGCCCATATTCTCATTGGCAAACGCGGTTTTATCCGGATATCTGGCCGCGGTATCCTCCAGATATTCCAGAATGTTCTTCTGCATAAAATCACTGCCCCAAAAGATCGTTTTTTTCGGCCGAAAGCCCCGGCCCGCTTCTGTCAGTCGTCCATGGAGAACAACTCGGTCGGCGTCGCCGGGTACAGGCTGTGGTCAAACTCGTAATAGTAGGGATATCCGCTGGTCCGGTCATAATAGTCCAGCTGGTCATCCGTCCACATAAACGTGTACCCGTCGTCGTACCGGGGACAGGCGTCGAAATGATACCACCCGTCCCCGCAGTTGACCAGGTTCCAGTAGTGGTAGGCCTCACTGGTGTCACTGCGCTCCACGCTGAGGTTTTCGATCCCCGCCGCGGTCAGCAGCGCCCGGCTGGTGGCGTAATAGACAAAGCAGTCGCCCCGCCCGGTCGTCAGTCCCTGATAGGCCCCGTTGGTCCAGCTGTCCTTGTCGGATGTCATGATGTAATTCACATTGCTCCGGACCCATTTGTGGATCGCCTGGGCGACCTCTTTCTCGGTCATATCATCCGTGACGATCTCATCCAGCACTTCCTGCGCCAGTTCCAGCACTTCGCTTTCATCCACGTAATCCTCCGGTTTTTCACTGATCGTGATCGTGGTGGATTCCGTGGCCGTGTTCCCGCTGAAATCGGTCGCCGTGTAGGTGATGGGATAGGTGCCGGGCGTCTCGGGGTCCACCTGGCTGGTATCCACATCCAGCGTCACGTTCTCGTCATAATTGTCGGTAACGGACACGTAAGCCTTGTAGGAGATCGGTACATCCACGAATCCGCTCAGCGGGGCCACACCGTCAATAACGGGCGCCTCGTGGTCGACCACGAGCGTCACGTTTGCGGTCAGTCTGGTAATATTCCCGCCTTCGTCCTTCAGGAAGATCTCAACGGAATTGTCCCCTTCGCTGAGGGTCGGCTCCTCCACAAAGCCGCATGTCACATATGTGGCATCCTCGATATCCGTCACCAAGTCCTCCGGTGCCAGAGACTCATTCGTACCGACTGTCAGATCGACCGCCTCCGCCGTAGGCGCCACCGTGTCCACTACGACCAGCTCGGAAGGCCATTCCCTGCCTTTTGCGTTAAACTCTATTTCGTAGGTGCCCACCTGGGACAGATCGATCGTCGAAATATCCGTCGCATAGGAGATCTCGGTATTGGCGGCATCCTCGGTCAGAAAGGCCGAAGCTTTCGGCATCTCACTGCCGGCTTCCAGGGTCAGCTGCTCCACGACAGGTGAGGTATTGGCCGGGATGATCCACACGAATACGACAGCTGCGAGGCATCCGATGACTACGACTGCCAAAACGGCATAAAGGAACCTTCTTAACAGATGTGCGCTCTCATTGCGTTTTCTTTTCCTTCTGCGTTCTCTCTCCCGTCTCCGGTCCGAGTTGTAATTATATGAATTATATGATGAATCCTCGTATCGATCTGCGTGCCGTTCCGTTCCGCCCGACGCAGTCCCCGAGGATGTTCTTTCTCTGCTGTTACTCATTTTTTATTGCGCTGGTGTCAGCCAAGCGGTCATAACCCTCCCGGGAAAAATTAATTGCGTGAACATTATCATCCACATTTATAGTTCGATTTTTCCAAAATCGACCTTGTAAATTATAAGGCACCACCCTATCAAAAGTCAAGTCGCTT
>JAJQAH010000026.1 GCA_021203885.1 Oscillospiraceae bacterium
CGGCCGTGGTGCTCCTGAACGATCTGCTGGGCTATCGACAGTCCCAGCCCGAAACTGCCGTCCCGGCTGCGGGCCTCGTCCCTTCTGTAAAACCGGGTAAAGATATCGGTCAGCTCCTCCCGGGACAGATCCTCGCCCTCGGTGGACACAGACAGGATGCACCGGCCGCGCCCCGCCTTTTTAAGCTCCAGCTCCGCCGTGCTGTCCGGGTACGCGTATTTCTGAGCGTTGTCCAGAAGCACGTCCACCACCTGCTTCAGGTGATTTTCACTGCCGCGGACCACGCAGTTTTCTTCCACTTTATATTCCAGGGTCAGTCCCTTTTCGAAAAAGACGGGTTCAAAAGCCATGGCCTCTTCGGTCACGGTGTCGCTGAACGACAGGGTCTCACTGTTCGTCACATCCAGCTGGCCGTTGTCCAGCCTGGCCAGATCCAGCAGCTGTTCCAGCAGGCGGCGCATCTGCCGGGCCATGGCCAGGATGTTGGCCGAAAAACGCTGCCGGCTCTCTTCGTCGAACCCGGGTTCCTGAAGGAGCTCCGAATTGGTCATGATCACCGTCAGAGGCGTTTTCATCTCATGGGACGCGTCCGCCACAAACTGCCTCTGCTGCTTCAGCGCGGATTCCACAGGCCGCACGGCCCAGCGGGACAGAAGGATGCTGACGCCCAGAAAGACCAGAAGGCTCAGGATCCCCAGAAAGATGAATGTCCGCAGCATGCTGCTCAGCGAAGACAATTCACTGGAAATATCCGCGAAGAGCAGCAGCCGCCCGCCCGGTACGTCCGTCTGATAATACCGCAGGCTGTACTCCCGGATGGTCCCGGACTGCCCCCCGGATGAGGACGAGATCTCGACCAGATCCCGGACCAGATCCTCGTCGGACAGGTCAAAGCCGTACCCGGATGCCAGGACCTCCCCCCGGTTCGTCACTTCCAGCGTAAAGTAGGGAAAACGCACCTGCTCGTCCCCGGGCCCGGGCTTAAAGGAATCGGAGGCGATGGACTGCAGCATGCTCATGCTCTCATTTTCCAGATTCGCCGCCGTAAAATAGTAGATCAGCCCGAAGACAAGACACAGCATGACGGTCATCATGATCATCATGGTGATGACGATCTTCAGCCGGAGACGCCGGATCATGTCTCGTCCGCCTCCAGGTGATATCCGAGCCGCCGGGCCGCCACGATCCGGATATTGGACCCTATGCTGTCCAGCTTTTTGCGCAGGAATCCCACATAGACCTCCACGTGGTTCTCCACCGCGTCGGAGTCGAAACCCCAGACCCGGGCCAGGATCGTCTCCTTGGACAGGTTCCGCTCCCGGGACTGAAGGAGCAGCCGCATGACGTCGAACTCCCGGGCGGAAAGGCGGACCTGCTTATCCCCGCAGATCAGGGTGCTGGTGCCGAGATCCAGGGCCGTGTTCCCGAAGACGAGCTCGTCCACCTGGGAACCCTGGCGGCGCAGCAGGGCGTTGATACAGGCCAGCAGCTCCCTGGTGTCGAAGGGCTTCGTCAGGTAGTAGTCGGCCCCGGCGTTCAGACCCTCGATCCGGTCTTCCACCCCGGACCGGGCCGTCAGCATCAGAATGGGCGTCCCGCAGTGTTTGGCCCGGACACGCCTGGCCAGGTCATAGCCGTTCAGCTTCGGCATCATCACGTCCAGGATCAGCAGGTCGTAGACGCCCAGCTCGGCGTACTCCTCGCCCGCTTCCCCGTCGTAGACCGTCTCCACCTCAAAGCCTTTCTGCTCCAGCAGAGCTTTCAGGGAATCCGCCAGATATACCTCATCTTCCACTACCAGGATCTTCATAAAACATCATGGCACGAAATCCCGCCCGTCTTCCCCGCGGCGGGGAAAGTGCCTCTCCTTCCTATTATATACCTATATGCTACCGCCGAAACCTGAAATCTGCCTGAAAATTATACATCGAAGCGCGCATTTTCGCAAATCGGCCGAAAGTCTTGACTGGTATGGGCAAAAATAGTATAATAACTGCCGGCGCAGAATTTCGCCGGGATGCTGGTGTAGCTCAGCTGGCAGAGCAGCTGATTCGTAATCAGCAGGTCAGGTGTTCGAGTCACCCCACCAGCTCCATTCCTTCTGCAGGAAAGGCCGGAAGCCCTAGGGCTTCCGGCCTTTCCGCTTTTCCCGGCCCGCCCCGGGGCGCGGTTTTTCCCGGCAGGATTCCCGCCAAGGTTAACAAAAAGTTCAAAAAGATGTCATATTTTGTTTGAAATTCCCCTGTAAAATAACGCATGTAAAGAAAATAAAGAGCGCGAAACCCAAGAGCGCATCATTTTCTTTACGCCCTTATATCCCTCTCTATTTTCCTTTCATATCATCACACACCGCAAAGAGCCCCCGGCCGACGGCCGGGGGCTCTTTGCATTTTCTTTCGATTTTCAGAGCATCAGCTGGAATCCGTTCAGTTCGTATACCTTGCACTCGGTCCCTTCCGGCCCCACCCCGTCGACGGGCGTCAGCTCGCCGGCCAGATAGGCGTCCACGCAGGCCAGTACGGTATCGATCTGATCCGGGTCCATGGGGACCTCGCCGTGGAAGGGCAGCAGGATATCATACTCGCTCCTCATGCTCTTCAGCTTCAGCAGGCTCTCCCGGAACTGCTCCAGATCGGCGTGGGGCAGATACATGACCACATGTTCCCGCTGCACCATGTCACCGGGCAGCAGCACCCGGTTCTCCCGGTCCAGCAGTGCGATATGTCCCGGCCCGTGGCCCGGACACAGGACCACCTCGAATTTCCGGCCTCCGATGTCGATCACGTCGCCTTCGGCCAGGGGGATCAGCTCTCCTTTTCCGCCTTCGCCCCCCTGGTAGTCCCGGATGGAATCGAAGGCGTCCGGATGGGCGTGGACCTCGTCAAAGGACATCACGGCGCCGGCGTGGTCGGGATGCCCGTGGCTGACCAGCACCGTCACCGGCAGGTCCGTCAGCTCCTCCACCTTCTCCTTCAGATC
Source organism: Oscillospiraceae bacterium (assembly GCA_021203885.1). Classification (GTDB taxonomy): domain Bacteria; phylum Bacillota; class Clostridia; order Oscillospirales; family Oscillospiraceae; genus JAJPXI01. The sequence continues at coordinate 2,980 of JAJQAH010000026.1, forward strand.
CGGGAAACAGGCGAATCCCGTATCCGTCAGAAGCGCCATGTCGTCGCCCAGAAACAGATAGATGTGGACGTCGAACTGATCGAAATAGTACGTGCGGTCATCCAGCTGATGGACCTGGGTCACAAATTCCTCCATGTTCATTTCCTCCTTTTATATATGTATGTATCCTGCTTCGGTTCCGCCCCGGAACCGTTTTTTCTTTTTCCGCTCCTACCACACCAGCGTGGCGAAATAGTCGTCCGGGATCTCCGCCCTGCGGATCAGCCGGACGGAGCCGTCCTCCCGGAGCAGCAGTTCGGCGGACCGCAGTTTCCCGTTATACTGATAGCCCATGGAATATCCGTGGGCGCCGGTATCGTGGATCACCAGAAGGTCCCCGATGTCAATCTTCGGCAGCATCCGGTCCACCGCGAATTTATCGCTGTTCTCGCACAGGGAGCCCACCACGTCGTACTGATGATCCGCCGGCTCGTTCTCCTTCCCCATGACGGTGATATGGTGATACGCGCCGTATATGGCCGGTCGCATCAGGTTGGCCGCGCAGGCGTCCACCCCGATGTATTCCTTATAGATATGTTTCTCGTGGACGGCCGTGGTGACCAGGCAGCCGCAGGGACCCAGCATGTACCGGCCCAGCTCCGTATAGATGGCCACGTCGTCCATGCCCGCGGGGACCAGGATATCTTCATAAGCCTGTCGCACCCCTTCCCCGATGACCGCGATGTCGTTCTCCTGCTGATCCGGCTGATACGGGATCCCGATACCGCCGGACAGGTTGATCATGGTGATGTGGCAGCCGGTCTCCTCCTTCAGCTCCACCGCCAGCTGGAACAGGATCCGGGCCAGCGCGGGATAGTACTCGTTGGAGAGGGTATTGGAGGCCAGGAACGCGTGGATACCGAATTCCTTCGCGCCCATTTCCTTCAGTCTCTTAAACGCCTCGGCGATCTGCGGCCGGGTCATGCCGTACTTGGCGTCTCCCGGCGTGTCCATCACCTGGAATCCCTCCGTCGTCTCGGTCAGCTGGAAGGTACCGCCGGGATTATAGCGGCAGCAGATCCGCTCGGGGATGTACCCCAGGGTGTCCTTCAGAAAATCCACGTGAGTCAGGTCGTCCAGATTGATGTTGGCGTTCAGTTTCCCCGCCAGACGGAAATCCGCGGCGGGCGTGTCGTTGGAGGAGAACATGATCTCCCCGCCGGAAAAGCCGCAACGCTCCGCCATCATCAGCTCGGTCAGGGAGGAGCAGTCCACCCCGCAGCCCTCCTCCTTCAGGATCTTCAGGATCTGCGGGTTCGGCGTCGCCTTGACGGCGAAGTACTCCCGGAATCCCGGATTCCAGGAAAAAGCCTCTTTCAGCCGCCGGGCGTTTTCCCGTATTCCTTTCTCATTATACAGATGAAAGGGCGTGGGATACCGCTCCACGATCGGCTGCAGCTGCTCCAGCGTGACAAAGGGTGTCTTCATCTTAAAAATCATCCTAACTTGTTTTTTAAGCGGGGACGGATCCCCGCAGGGTCATTATACAGCAGAAAGCCGCCGTTTGCAACGTGTCCGGGCAGGTTTTGCGCCGCTCAGGAACCGCCGTCCGGCCGGATTCCGAAATCCTCCCGCAGGATCCGGTTCAATTCCTCCCCGGTCCCCGCCGGGCGGGAGGAGATAACCCGGCCGTTCTCCTCTGCGGAGAAAATGCCCCGGCGGATCGACATCTTTCCTTCCGGGGTGTACCGGCAGCAGATAAGCCGTTCGGAAAAGAACGTATTCCCGGGGGCGGCCGTGGTCCGGAAGGCGTCCAGACATTCCTCCGGCGTCCGGGGCGTCAGCAAAAACTCGTACTGGAAGTCCTCATCGCCGGCGGGCGGCTTCCGGTACAGCCGGATCAGCCCGTCTTCTCCCTCCTCCAGCCGGAACTCGCCGCCGTAATCCCGGACGGGTCCGCCGCCCAGCTTCATGACCGGCACGGCGCAGTTCCCAAATCCCACGTCCGCCGTGTAGTCGCCGTCCGGCAGATGCACAAGCGTGAACACGTGCCCCGTCATGGGGGTACCCGGCACGCTGCGCCCGGAGATCTGGACGGCGGAAAAGCCCAGGGCGCGAAGCAGCTGATAAAAAGAAGTGTTCAGCTCATAGCAGATCCCGCCCCGCCGGCGGGACACAAATTTGTCATACAGATGGTCCCGGCTGAGATCCGGAACGAAGCCCGGCTCCAGCAGCTCCAGGTTCTCGAAAACGACGCTGAAAAGATGCTTCCGCTGGAGAAGCCGCAGCGACTCCGGCGAGAGGTCCGGCCGCTCCTGGATCCCGATCCGCGCCAGGTACGCTTTGATATAGGCCCCGTCCGTCACGCGAAATACTCCCGGGTTTCCCGTATATCCTTCTGCACCTGCGCCTGCAGGGACTCCGTGTCGGGAAACCGCCGCTCCTCCCGGAGAAACTTCAGAAATTCCAGCCGGACGGTCTGTCCGTAAAGATCGCCCTGAAAATCGAGCAGGAAGGCCTCGACGGTGGGCTCCCCGCTGTCCCGTACCGTGGGGCATCGTCCGAAATTGACGGCGGCGGGGAAGGCCCGCTCCCCGATCCACACCTGTGATGCGTAGACTCCGCAGGGCGGCTGCACGCAGCCTTCCGGCAGAAACAGGTTCAGCGTGGGAAAGCCCAGTTCGGTCCCCACTCCGTTCCCGTGGCGCACCAGATCGGTCAGGCAGAAGGGGTGGCCCAGGAACGCCGCGGCCCGCTCCATATCCCCCCGGGCCAGCACCTCCCGGATATAGGTGGAGGAGACGGGGACCCCGTTCAGCCGGACCTGGGGCACGATGTCGCAGCCGATGTCCTTCTCGATGCACAGCAGGCGGAGCCGTTCCTGGTCCCCTTCGCCCCGGTATCCGAAGCGGAAATCGTAGCCGGCGATGACATGGGCCGCCCCGTATTTTTCGATCAGCACCTGCGTCACGTAGTCCCGCCAGCTCAGGTGCCGGATCCTGTGGTCGAATGGCTCGATGATCACGTCCTCCACGCCGTATAAGCGGTGCATCAGCCCGGCCCGTTCCGCCGGGGTGGTGATCAGCGGGGCGCGTTCCTTTCCGGGCATGCCCCCGGTGCCCGTGTCGAACGTGATCGCGGACAGACGCAGGTCCTTTTCCTTCGCCCGCCGGGCGGCCAGCTCCAGCAGCGCCCCGTGCCCCCGGTGAACGCCGTCGAAAAATCCCAGCGCGATGACTCTTTTTCTGTCTTCCATCAATGAACCTCAAAAAAACTTTTTTCCGTATACATCATTCCGTCCCGGCACTCGCCCAGCAGCAGGAAGGCGCCGTCCGGGTCGTAGACCCGCCAGCGGCCGGGCGCGCCGTCCCAGGGAAACGGATTTCCGTTCATGGCCAGCCGGAGGGCGCGGCCCTCCGCGACGGCGGCGGGAAACTGCCGGAAACAGCTGTCCACGGGGATCAGCCGGTCCTCCGGCGACGGGTCCGCCAGGATCTCCTCCAGCGGGGCGGCGTCCCGCAGCGTATAGCCCGCCGCCATGGTCCGCCGCAGGGAACACATGGCGCCGCCGCAGCCCAGGGCGGCGCCCAGGTCGTGGCAGAGCGTGCGGATGTACGTGCCCTTGCCGCACAGCACCCGCAGGGTATACTCATCCCCGTCTCCGTCCAGCAGCTCGATCTCCCGGATCATGACCCGGCGCGGCGCGCGATCGATCTCTTCGCCCTTCCTCGCCATCTTGTAAAGCTTCTCCCCGTTGACCTTCACGGCGGAGTACATGGGCGGGACCTGTTCGGTCTCGCCGAGAAAGTCCGGCAGGACTTCCTCCAGCCGGTCCCGGGAGACATGGGCATCCATGCTCTCCAGCACTTTCCCGGTGGTGTCCTGGGTATCCGTCACCACGCCCAGGCGCAGGCCCGCGATATATTCCTTGTCTCCCCCGGCCGCGTACTCCACGGCCCGGGTGGCCCGGCCGAAAAAGACGGGCAGGACCCCGGTGGCCATGGGATCCAGCGTTCCGGCGTGTCCCACTTTGCGCTCGCCGAATTTCCCTCTCAGTTTCGCGCAGACATCCATGCTGGTCCAGCCGGCGGGCTTGTCCACGATCAGGATCCCGGTCACGGTCCTCTCCCCTTTTTTTCGTTTCCAGATTTGCAAAAGCCATTGTACCATGTTATCATGAATCTGTCCATTTTCCCCCGCGGGGCGGGAGTCCCGCTCAGCGGGGATTTTACATGAATTTAACATGGATTTGGTTTCGCATTTCACAAACCCGGCGCATACTGGGCCCTGAAAAGGCCACCAGGAAGGCGGTGCTTAATAAAATGATCTATTTACTGGAGGACGACGACAGTATCCGCAAGCTGGTCGTCTACGGCCTGGAGAGCCAGGGGTATCAGGCGGAGGGCTTCGCGGCGCCCGAGGAGTTCTGGCAGGCGCTGGACCGGCAGCTGCCGGAGCTGGTCCTGCTGGATATCATGCTGCCCGGGGAGGACGGCATGAGCGTGCTGAAAAAGCTCCGCTCCGCCGGCGCCACGAAGGAGATCCCCGTGATCCTGCTGACGGCGAAAAACAGCGAGTACGACCGGGTGCTGGGCCTGGACAACGGCGCGGACGACTTCATCTCCAAGCCCTTCGGCATGATGGAGCTGGTGGCCCGGGTGCGTGCGGTCCTGCGGCGCGCGAAGACGGACACCGCGGAGACGGAGTACCGGCTCGGCGAGCTGTACGTCTCCCCCGGCCGGCATATCGTGAAGGTGGACGGGCAGGACGTGAACCTGACCAACAAGGAATTCGAGATCCTGTGCCTCCTGCTGGAGAATGCGGGCATCGTGCTGACCCGGGACATACTGATGGAGCGGATCTGGGGCTATGAGGCCGAGCGGGAGAACCGGACGCTGGACGTCCACATCCGGACCCTGCGGGCCAAGCTGGGCGAGGCCGGCCGCCGGATCGAGACGGTGCGGGGCGTCGGATATAAGATCGCGGGGGACGTATGAAGGGAAAAATATTCAGAAACAATCTGCTGGTCGGCATTCTGATCATGGTGCTGTGCGCCCTGCTGTTTGCCTTTGTTCTGTTCCGCTACTATCAGGACCGGGCCTTCGACCAGCTGGACGCGGAGGCGGCCGCCATCGCCGCCGGCACGGAGCTGTCCGGGGAGACCTACCTGGACGCGCTGGACGGTCAGGACCGGGTGACCTGGGTGGATACGGACGGCACCGTGCTGTACGACAGCGAGGCGGACCCGGCGGAGATGCAGAATCATCTGGACCGGGAGGAGATCGCCGAGGCCATGGAGAAGGGGCAAGGAGAGAGCAGCCGCTGGTCCGAGACGCTGCTGGAATACAACCTGTACAGCGCCCTTCGTCTGGATGACGGCAGTGTGATACGGGTCTCCTGCACCCAGAGCAGTGTGCTGGCCCTGCTGCTGCGGCTGGTATGGCCCGTGCTGATCATTCTGGCCGTGGCGGTGCTGCTGTGCGTGCTGCTGTCCTACCGGCTGGCCCGGCAGATCGTGAAGCCCATCAACGAGATCGACCTGGACCACCCCATGGTGGACAGGAAATACAGTGAGCTGCGGCCGCTGGTGGACCGGATCCGGGAGCAGAACCGGACCATCCGTGGCCAGATGGAGGAACTGACGCGGAAGCAGCAGGAGTTTTCCGCCCTGACGGACAATATGTGCGAGGGGTTCCTGCTGCTGGACGACGACATGCACGTCCTGTCCGGCAACGCGGCCGCCCTGCGCGTGCTGGGGCGGGACCGGGAGCTTCAGGACCTGCGCCGGGACTGCGTGTTCCCGGCGGCCGTCACCGCCGCGGAGGAGGCCCTGACCGGCACCCGTTCGGAGGCGGTGCAGGAGCTGGAGGACGGCGTCTGGCAGATCATCGCCGATCCCATCGAGATCAACGACCAGGTGGCCGGCGCGGCCATGCTGCTGGTGGACGTCACCGAGCAGGAACAGCGGGAGCGGCTGCGGCGGGAGTTCTCCGCCAACGTCAGCCATGAGCTGAAGACCCCTCTGACCTCCATCTCCGGATTCGCGGAGCTGATCTCCCAGGGGATGGTATCGCAGGAGAAGACGCAGGAATTTGCCGGGGATATCTACCGGGAGGCCAGGCGGCTGCTGGGCCTGGTCGACGACATCATCCGCCTGTCCAGGCTGGACGAGGGCGCCGTGTTCGAGACGGAGACCGTGGACCTGTACGATCTGTGCGCGGAGTTCATTGCGGATCTGGCCCCCGCCGCGGAGGGCCGGAACGTGACGATCTCCCAGGAGGGCAGCCATGTCAGCGTGACCGGCGCCCGGCAGCTGCTGGGCGATCTGGTATTCAACCTGCTGGACAACGCCGTTCAGTATAACCGGGACGGCGGATCCGTAACCGTGGAGACCGGCACGGCCGACGGGCACCCGTTCATCACCGTCTCCGACACCGGCACCGGCATCCCCTACGGGGAACAGAGCCGGGTGTTCGAGCGGTTCTACCGCGGGGACAAGAGCCGCAGCCGCCAGGGCGGCGGCACCGGTCTGGGCCTGTCCATCGTGAAGCATGCGGCGCAGTACCATCACGCGGATGTGGCACTCAGCAGCGTCCCGGACGAGGGGACGACGGTCACCGTGACCTTCTGAAGACATGTTATCATCCTTAATATGATCTTTTAAAAAAGAGGCAGCCGGAAACGGCTGTCTTTTTTTGCGCCCGAAATTTTACGAGGATTTAACGATGTCCCGGTTTCGGATTTAACCTTCGAGCGGTTAAAATAGCAGCGTAGCAGGAAAACAAAAAAAAGAAATGAGGTATGAATGACATGAAAACGAAAAACAGATGGATCGGGCTGATCCTGGCGGCGGGTCTCACTCTCACCCTGGCCGCCTGCGGCGAAAGCAGCGAGAGCAGTTCCTCCGCATCGGAATCCGCAAGTGCCTCCGGGAGCCAGACCAGTGAGTCCGGCGGTTCCTCCTCCCTGTCCGGAACGGTGGCCGTCGGCGGCTCCACTTCCATGGAGTCCGTCATCGGCTATCTGAAAGAATCCTTTACGAACGAAAACAGCGGCGTGACGATCTCATACTCCGGCGTCGGCTCCGGCGGCGGCATCGAGGGCGTCTCCAACGGCACCTACGACATCGGCCTCTCCTCCCGTGATCTGAAAGAGGAAGAGACGGGCCTGACCGGATTCACGATCGCGCTGGACGGAATCGTGGTCATCGTCAATTCCGCCTGCGGCGTGGACAACCTGACGATGGACCAGATCACCTCCATCTACAGCGGTGAGACCACGAACTGGAGCGAAGTGGGCGGCGACGACCTGGAGATCGCCCTGATCGGCCGTGAGGAGAGCTCCGGCACCCGGGACG
>JAJQAH010000077.1:0-39787 GCA_021203885.1 Oscillospiraceae bacterium
TGGACCTCCCGTGGGAGCGTACCGACAGGGTGGAGCAGCTGAGGGCCTGTCTCAGATGAACTGCCGTGGCGGACTGCGTTTCGTCCAAAATTTGTCTTGTATTTAATGGCAAGGCCGTGTATACTAAAGATACTTCCAGATGCTGACCGGAAGGGTTGACTCCCGACCGGAAAGCGGAAAACGAACTTCTGACACCGAAGCGGATGCTGAGGTGGAAGGCACGAAAGATTGAAAGCCTTTCCATCCGGCCCGCCGTGGTTCGGAGGGAGAGGTATTTTTTTAGGAGGGATTTATGATGGATGAATGTGTCGCTTTGCTGGGTATCGTCGTGGAGGAAAGTGATTCCGTGGAGCAGCTGAATCAGCTGCTGCATGAGTTTTCCCAATATATCCTCGGCCGGATGGGGATCCCCTGTCAGGACAGGGGACTGAACCTGATCAGCGTCGCCGTGGCCGCGCCGGCGGATACGGTCTCGACCCTTTCGGGCAGACTGGGCCAGATCCCCGGCGTGACTTCCAAGGTCATTTACGCCAAGAAATAAGAAAAAACGTGTACCCGGGCGGCGGCTGCCCGGGGAAACATTCCTGAGAAAGAAGGTACCGACTGAAATGTACGATCCCAAATCCATGCACGCGGAGGACTTTATCAATCATGAGGAGATCATGGAGAGCCTCCGCTATGCGGACGAAAACAAGAACAACGGAGAACTGATCGACGAGATCCTGGACAAGGCCCGGGAGAGAAAGGGCCTGAGTCACCGGGACGCTTCCGTCCTGCTGGCATGCGAGCTGGAGGACAGGAACCAGCAGATCTTCGAGCTGGCGGAGCAGATCAAAAAGGACTTCTACGGGAACCGGATCGTCCTGTTCGCACCGCTGTATCTGTCCAACTACTGTGTCAACGGCTGCCTGTACTGTCCCTATCACGCCAAGAACAAGAACATTGCGAGGAAGAAACTGACCCAGGACGAGGTCCGGGACGAGGTCATCGCCCTGCAGGATATGGGGCACAAGCGGCTGGCCATCGAGGCCGGGGAAGATCCGGTCAACAATCCCATCGAGTATATCCTGGACTGCATCGAGACCATCTACTCCATCCAGCACAAGAACGGCGCCATCCGCCGGGTCAACGTGAATATCGCCGCCACGACCCCCGAGGAGTATAAGATGCTGAAGGAGGCGGGGATCGGCACCTATATCCTTTTCCAGGAGACCTATAATAAGGAGAGCTATCAGAAGCTGCATCCAACCGGGCCCAAGAGCAACTATGACTACCACACCGAGGCCCACGACCGGGCCATGGCCGCCGGGATCGACGACGTGGGCCTGGGCGTCCTGTTCGGGCTGGAGCTGTACCGGTACGAGTTTGCAGGACTGCTGATGCACGCGGAGCATCTGGAGGCCGTCTTCGGAGTGGGACCCCATACCATCTCGGTGCCCCGGGTCTGTCCGGCGGACGATATCGATCCGAGCGACTTCGACAACGGGATCAGCGATGATATCTTTGCCAAGATCGTGGCCTGCATCCGTGTGGCTGTGCCCTATACGGGTATGATCGTCTCCACCAGGGAGAGCCAGAAGAGCCGGGAGCGTGTGCTCCATCTGGGCATCTCCCAGATCTCCGGCGGCTCCCGCACCAGCGTGGGCGGCTATGTCCGACAGGAGACGCCGGAGGAGAACTCCGCGCAGTTCGACGTATCTGACCAGAGGAGCCTGGACGAGGTGGTCAGATGGCTGATGGACATGGAGTATATCCCCTCCTTCTGCACGGCCTGCTACCGGGCGGGACGTACGGGCGACCGGTTCATGTCCCTGTGCAAGGCCGGCCAGATCCAGAACTGCTGCCACCCCAACGCCCTGATGACGCTGAAGGAGTATCTGGTCGATTACGCCGAGCCCGACACCCGGAAAGTGGGCGAGGACCTGATCCTGCGTGAGCTGGACAATATCCCCAGCGAGAAAGTGCGGGGGATCGTCCAGGAGCGGCTGGGACTGATCGAGCAGGGCGAGCGGGATTTCCGCTTTTAAAATTATGGCAGCGGATATGAACGCTACCCCGTCGGCCAACCGGCTGCAGATCGCTTTTTTCGGACGGCGGAACGCGGGCAAATCCAGCGTTGTGAATGCGTTTACCGGGCAGAACCTGGCAATCGTCAGCTCCGTGCGGGGAACGACCACGGATCCGGTGACCAAGGCCATGGAGCTGCTGCCCATGGGGCCGGTGGTTATTATCGACACGCCCGGTATCGACGACGAGGGCGAGCTGGGACAGCTGCGGGTGGAACGCACCCGGCGGGTGCTGGACCGGGCCGACCTGGCCATTCTCGTAGTGGACGGCACGCTGGGAAAGTGTCCCGCGGAAGAGGCGCTGATCGAGCAGTTCAAGGCCCGGGATATCCCCTGGCTGGAGGCCTGGAACAAGGCGGATCTGGTGGAGGACCGTGGCGAACTGCCGGAGAATGCGCTGTGGGTCAGCGCGCTGACCGGAGACGGAATTTATGAACTGAAGGAGCGGGCCGCGCGTATCGCCGAGCAGGCGGGCCCGGAGCCCAAGCTGATCGGGGACCTGATCAGCCCCGGGGACCGGGTCATGCTGGTGGTGCCCGTGGATTCGGCAGCACCCAAAGGCCGGCTGATCCTGCCGCAGCAGCAGGTCATCCGGGATGTGCTGGATCACGGCGCCGTCGCCGTGACCGCCAGGGAGAGCGAGCTGGCGGAGGCACTGGCGCAGCTGAAGGAACCGCCCCGCATCGTGGTCACGGACAGCCAGGCGTTTCAGGAGGTGTCCCGCATCGTGCCGGAGGAGATCCCGCTGACCTCCTTTTCCATCCTGATGGCGAGATACAAGGGGAACCTGGCCGGTGCGGTCTCCGGCGTAGCGGCGCTGGATGAGATCCGGGACGGGGACGGGATCCTGATCTCGGAAGGATGTACACACCACAGACAGTGCGACGACATCGGCACGGTGAAGATGCCCAGATGGATCTGCGAATATACAGGCGCCGAGCCGGAATTTCAGTGGACGTCGGGCGGCGAGTTCCCGGAGGATCTCAGCCCGTACCGGCTGGTCGTCCACTGCGGCGGCTGCATGCTCAATCAGAGGGAGATGCAGAGCCGTGCCCGGCGCGCGGCCGAGCAGGGCGTTCCCTTTACGAATTACGGGCTGGTCATTGCCCAGGTCACGGGGATCCTCCGGCGTTCCCTGGAACCGCTGCCCGGATATCTCTCCATCCTGGACTGAAAATCCGCTTTATGCGCGGGATCCCGGAGCCGTCCTTTGAAGGGACGGCCCCGGGGTCCCGTTTTTCTACGCGGGGCGCCATTCTTGCTTTTTTCCCGGCGGGACAGTATAATATTTGCCGTGAGGGACAACCTCCGGAGGGGATGAAAAAGTGGACCAGAGAGCGATAGACAGCAAAGACTACTCCGTCGGGAGCATTCCCAAGGCCATCCTCAGCCTGGCCGGTCCGCTGATGGTCGCTCAGCTGGTCAACGTCCTGTACAGCATCGTGGACCGGATCTTCCTGGGCCAGCTGCCGGAGATCGGGAGCCTGGCTCTGGCCGGCCTGGGGCTGACGATGCCGATCATTTCCATTATTACGGCCTGTGCCAACCTGTGCGGCACCGGCGGAGGCCCGCTGTGCTCCATCCACCGGGGCGAGGGAGAACTGCGCAAGGCGGAGCAGGTGATCGGCAACTGCTTTACGCTGCTGCTGATCATCGGTGCCTCGATCATCATCCTGGGATACATTTTTAAGGAACCGCTCCTCTATCTGTTCGGGGCCAGCACCGATACGTATCCCTATGCCAATGAGTATCTCAGCTGGTATCTGCCCGGTACGCTGTTCGTCATGATCAGTCTGGGCATGAATCCCATGATCAATGCCCAGGGTTTCGGCCGGACGGGCATGCTGACCGTGGCGCTGGGCGCCGGGATCAACCTGGTCCTGGACCCGCTGTTTATCTATGCCTTCGGTTTCGGCATCCGGGGAGCGGCCACCGCCACCGTGATCGCCCAGGCCTGCTCGGCGGCCTGGGTGCTGAAGTTCCTGACCGGCAAAAAGGCCATTCTCCACCTGCGGCTGAAAGATCTGCGGCTGGAGGCCAAACGGGTCGGGAAGATCATCTCCCTGGGCCTGGCCGGTTTTTTCATGAACCTGACCAACAGCCTCGTGCAGGTGGTCTGCAACCGGACGCTTCAGGCATACGGCGGGGATCTGTATGTCAGTATCATGACGATCGTCAATTCCATCCGGGAAGTTTTCTTCATGATGCTGCACGGCCTGAATAACGGGGCCCAGCCGGTCATCGGATACAATTACGGCGCGAAGAAATACGACCGGGTGCGAAGAGCCATTTTATTCTCTGTTATCAGTGTGCTGGTCTTCTCCATTGTGATCTGGGCGATCCTGATGATCTTCCCGGGGCCGCTGATCCAGCTGTTCAGCGGGGACGAGGAGATCCTGGCCGCTGGGGTCCCGGCCATGATGGTGTATTTCGGTCTGTTCCCGTTTCAGGCACTGCAGAATGCGGGCCAGACGACTTTTGTCAGCTTGGGGAAATCCAAAAGGGCGGTCTTTTTCTCCCTGCTGCGCAAGGCGTTTATCAACGCGCCCCTGACCGTTTTGCTGCCCATGCTGGGCCTGGGCGCCATGGGCGTTTTCATCGCCGAGTCCAGCTCCCAGCTGATAGGCGGACTTGCCTGCTTTATCACGATGTATCTGACAGTCTACCGGCCGCTGAAGAAGGGCCGGCCCATATAGGAAAACCGCGGACCCGTTCCGCGAACGATCCTCAAATCTCAAAGACAAGGAGAGCGCACCCGGCCCGCTGCCTGACGGCGGCGGATGCCCGTGCCGGATTAGGATTATGAAAATGATGGTCATTGACGGAAACTCCATCGTCAACCGCTCTTTTTACGGAATCCGGATGCTGAACACCCGGGACGGGCGGCCCACCAACGCCGTCTACGGTTTTCTGACGACTCTGCTGAAAATGCTGGATGAGGAACAGCCCGACGGTGTATGCTGCACTTTCGATATGCAGGCGCCCACGTTCCGCCATCAGGCGTATGCGGATTATAAGGGAAAACGGAAAGCCATGCCCGATGAGCTTGCCCAGCAGCTGCCGGTCCTGAAGCAGGTCCTGGAGGCCATGAAAGTCCCATACTACCAGCTGGAAGGCTGGGAAGCCGACGACCTGATCGCCACCATCGCCCGCCGCTGTACGGAGAAAGGATGGGAGACGGTCGTCGTCACCGGGGACAGGGACACCCTGCAGCTGATCAGCGATACGACCACAGTCGATCTGGTCACGACCCGCGGCGGACAGACCACGACCAAACGCATGACACCGGACGCGTTCCGGGAGGAGTACGGATTCGACCCGATCCACATGATCGACCTGAAGGCGCTGATGGGCGACAGCAGCGACAACATCCCGGGAGTCAGCGGGATCGGGGAAAAGACCGCGACGGACCTGGTGCGCCGGTACGGGAGTATAGATAAGATCTACGCCGATTTGGACGCGGTGGAGGCCAAGCCCGCCGTGCTCAAAAAACTCGAGGCCGGGGAGAAGGACGCCCGGATGTCCTATGACCTGGCCACGATCCGGGATGACGCGCCCATCCAGTTCGAGCCGGAGGATGCCAGACGGCAGCCCCCGGATGAGAAGGAGCTGTACCGGCAGCTGGTCGATCTGGAGTTTTTAAAACTGATCGACCGCCTGGGTCTGAAAGCACCCGGCGGAGATGCCCCCGCCGGCGACGGGGAGACCCTGCACCGGTGCGACGGGGAGATCGTCTCCGATGAGAAACGCAGCGACCAGCTGCTGGATCTCTTTTCCGGGCTGGAAGCCGTCTGCTTCGTGGCTCTGAACGACCTCAGCGGCGTGGCGGTCCAGTGGAACGAGGGGGAGGACAGCCGCGCGGCCGTGTTTTTCTCCCACCGGCTGGGCGACGGTTACGACCGGTTCCTCCGCCGTTTCTTTTCCGCCGAAATATCTAAAGTGAATCATGACAACAAGACCACCATGACCCGTCTGCTGGACGAGGGACTGTCGACGGACGGGTTCGTGTTCGACACGGCCGTGGCCGCATATCTGCTCGCTCCCACGGACGGCAGCTATCAGCTGGAGCGGCTGGCCGTCTCCTATTTCCATGTGGAGACGAAGAGCGACGCGGTCTACCAGACCGGGGGCGTCTTTTCCTCTCTCGGGGAGGACCGGGCGGCCCTGGATACCTGGCTGGAGCATACGGCGCTGGTGGAGGCGCTTCACCGGACGCTGGCGCCCCGCCTGAAGGAGCTGGATCTGGAGCGGGTCTTTGAGCAGGCGGATCTTCCGCTGTGCCCGGTGCTGTCCGGCATGGAACACGAGGGATTTCTGGTGGACCGGCAGGCGCTGGACGCGTTCGGGAAGCAGATGACGGAACGTATCGCGCAGAAAGAGAAGGAGATCTACCGGCTCGCCGGTGAGGAATTCAACATCAACTCCACCCAGCAGCTGGGCCGGATCCTGTTTGAGAAGCTGGGGCTTCCGGCGGCCAAAAAGACCAAGCACGGATACTCCACCAGCGTGGATGTGCTGGAAAAGCTTGTGGACAAACATCCCATCATACAGCAGGTGCTGGATTACCGGCAGTATACCAAGCTGAACTCCACTTACGTGGACGGGCTCTCCAAAGACATCGGGCCCGACGGCCGGATCCACACCACGTTCCAGAATACGGTCACGGCCACCGGCCGGCTGTCCTCCGCGGACCCGAACCTGCAGAACATTCCGGTCCGGACGGAACTGGGCGGGGAGCTGCGCTATATGTTCATCGCCCGGCCCGGCTGGGTGCTGGTGGATGCCGACTACTCCCAGATCGAGCTGCGGCTGCTGGCCCATATCTCCGGAGACCGGGAGATGCAGGCGGATTTTCAGCGGAACGAGGATATCCACACGGCCACGGCGGCCGCCGTGTTCGGCGTGGACCCGGACCAGGTGACCGGCGAGCTGCGCCGGCGGGCCAAGGTGATCAACTTCGGTATCATCTACGGGATCTCCGCATTCTCGCTGGCCCAGGACATGGGCGTGACCCGCAAGCAGGCCGGGGAGTATATGGACCGGTATTTCGCCCGCTTTCCCGGCGTGGCCGCCTATATGAAGGACGTGGTGGAGAAGGCCAAAAAAGACGGATATGTGACCACGCTTCTGGGTCGCCGCCGCTGGCTGCCCGAACTGAACTCCTCCAATTTCCACACGCGCTCCTTCGGGGAGCGGGTCGCGCTGAATATGCCCATACAGGGCACCGCGGCCGATATCATCAAGATGGCCATGATCCGGGTCGACCGGGCCCTGACCCGCGGGGGGCTTCAGGGCCGTCTGGTGCTGCAGGTCCACGATGAGCTGATCGTGGAATGCCCGGAGGAGGAACAGGAGAAGATCGAAGCGCTGCTGGTGGACGAGATGGAACAGGTCGTCAGCCTGTCGGTGCCGCTGGCCGCCCAGGCCGGCGCGGGCAAGAGCTGGGGAGACGCGAAGCCGTGAGGATCGTGCTGATGGACAGGACGAGCCTGCCCGGCGTGGCCGCTCTGGAGCGGCAGTGCTTTTCCGACCCGTGGAGCACGCAGATGCTGGAGGAGGAACTGTATAATCCCTGTGCCTGCTTTATCGTGGCGGTGGATGAGAATGACAACGTCCTGGGATACGCCGGCCTCCATGTGGCCGCCGATGAGGGCTATATCGACAACATCGCGGTCACGGCGGATCACCGGAAAGAGGGGATCGGAACGGCCCTGCTGAACACCTTTATGGCGTTCGGCCGTGAGCATCTGAGATTTCTGACGCTGGAGGTGCGGGCGTCCAACGAGGAAGCCATCTCCTTTTACCGCTCCCGGGGATTCCGGGAGGTGGGAAGAAGGGAGAATTATTACCGGAACCCGCAGGAGGACGCTCTTCTGATGACCGTCTTCTTTTCTGAGGAAGGGGAAGAAGAAACTTGAACATACTGGCCTTTGAATCATCCTGCGACGAGACCGCCGCCGCCGTGGTCCGGGACGGTCGGGAGATCCTGTCCTCGGCCGTCGCGTCCCAGGCGGAGATGCACGCCTTATACGGGGGCGTGGTGCCCGAGATCGCTTCCCGGAGCCATATCGAGAATATCGTGCCCATGGCGGACAGCGCCTTGGCGGAGGCCGGACTCGGAAAGGAAGACGTGGATGCCGTGGCGGTCACCTGCGGCCCGGGCCTGATCGGGGCGCTGCTGGTGGGCGTCAACTTCGCAAAATCCGCCGCGTTCGCCCTGAAGGTGCCGCTGGTGCCCGTGCATCACGTCCGCGGCCACATCGCCGCCAACTATCTGACCCATCCGGACCTGGAGCCGCCGTTTTTGTGCCTGTGCGTCTCCGGCGGGACCACCGCCATCGTGTACGTGAAGACCTATACGGAGATGGAGACGCTGGGATCCACCCGGGACGATGCCGCGGGAGAGTGCTTCGACAAGACGGCGCGGGTGCTGGGGATCGGATACCCCGGCGGGGCGCCCATGGATGCGCTGGCCCGGCAGGGCCGGGAGGACCGGTACGATTTTCCGAGAGCCAGCATCCGGGAACACCCTCTGGACATGTCCTTCTCCGGGCTGAAGACCGCGGCTTTGAACCTGATCAACCGGACATCGCAGAAAGGGGAGGAGCTGGACCTGCCCGATTTCGCGGCCAGCTTTTCCGCCGCCGTGTCCGACAGCCTGGTACCCCGGGTCATGGAGGCAGTGTCGGACACGGGATGCCGCCGGGTGGCCGCCGCCGGCGGGGTCGCGGCCAACACCATGCTCCGGCGGGACCTGGAGAAAGCCTGTGCCGCCGGCGGCTGCCGGCTGTGGCTGCCGGAGATCGCCCTGTGCGGCGATAACGCCGCCATGATCGGATCCCAGGGCTACTACGAGCTGCTCGCCGGACACACCGCGGGAATGGACCTGAACGCCAGTGCCTCTCTCCCAATAGAGGATCCCTGGCATCCGGAGTCGTGATCCAGCCCCCTTTTTTGGGAGGGAAAACCGGCCCGTTATGTAAACAAAAATACCATTCACATCCTAAAGCAAAATTGCGATTGCGGGTTGTGGAAAGTTTTGTGGAAAAGTCAAAAATGCTCTTATTTTTCAGTACATTGAGGCCGGTGTAAAAGGCTGTTGAAAGTGTGTAAAACTCTCTGTAATTTCATTTTTTAGCAATCAATTATGTGAAACGAAAACGAAGAAAAAACGGCTGCTTTTTCTGCCTGAATCCGCGAAGATTCAGGCTTTTTATTTTTTGGGGGAAAAGGGCGGTACGGCCGGGATATTACTATGAGTAATCAAAACCGCGTATTCCACTGAGGGACAAGGGACACTTCTGTATTTCCGGGGAGGACACCGGCAGGAAAAATTTTCGATTTTGGAAAAATTTCTGTTGACAATTAAAATTTTCGGTGTATAATTTATTTAGTTGGGTATGCAACTAAACGTCCGCCGGAGCGGACGGGGAAAGGAGAGCCGCTGTGAATCAGAATCTCGGACGTGTCATTATGCCGATCTCCCGGGCCATTACGCAGGAGATCGCCGCCGTATTAAAGCCGTTTAATCTGACCCCCGGGGAGCGCCCCTTCTATCTGAGCCTCGCGGAGCGGGACGGGATCACGCAGGAGATGCTGACCGCCGAGATCCGGGTCGATAAATCGACGACCGCCAGGATGCTCCAGTCTCTCGAGAGAAAGGGATTCGTGGAGCGCCGCTGCAACCCGGAGGATAAGCGCAGCAAGCTGATCTATATGACGAAAAAGGGCCGGGACATATACGATGACGTGCTTTCCGCCCTGACGGCTTATAACCGGCAGTTCGAGCACCTTCTGGGCCGGGAGGAGTATGAATCGGTCTTCTTTACCCTGCTGAAAGTGGACGAATATCTGGAGGACCGGCGCAAAAAAGGCCGGGACCCGGGGAGAGATCCGGCGGACTGAAGGAGCAGAACCTATCAACATTATTGGTTTTTTGAGAGAGGAAGTTGACTTTTTTGGAAAAAACGGAAAAGAAACAGCATTTTCGAGATATGACCCAGGGCCCGGAATGGAAATGCATCCTGATGTTCGCCCTGCCGATCATGCTGTCTCAGTTCCTGCAGCAGCTGTATTCCACCGTGGACGGGATCGTCGTCGGCAACTACGGCTCCGCCGGAGGCCTGGCGGCGATCGGAAACTGCGCGATCATCGGGAACGTGTTTATCTCGATAGCCGTCGGCATGGGCAACGGCAGCGGGATCCTGGTCTCGCAGCTGTTCGGAGCGAAAAAACATGAGGATATGCGCAGGGCGGCCTCCACGGCGATCTTCATCCTGACCGTACTGGGTGTGTTCTGTGCCCTGCTGGTCTTCGCCGGGGCGGAGCTGATCGTACGCGGGATCATGGGCGTCGACGACAGTGCCGTGGCGGACTGCGCCATCGATTATCTGCGCATCTACGCGGTCGGTCTGATCTTTACATTTATCTATAATATCGTGGCCGCGATCCTGCGGTCCGTCGGGGACAGCCGGGCCGTGCTGTATTTCCTGCTTGTCTCCGCCCTTCTGAACATCGCCCTGGATCTGGTGTTCGTCGCGGCACTGAAAATGGATGTGGTGGGCGCCGCGTGGGCGACGGTCATTTCCCAGTTCGCCTGCGCGCTGGTCAGTATCTGGTACATGTATCACAATTATGAGTTTTTCCGGTTCAAACTGAGGGAGATCCGGCCCAGATCGGCCGAAGTGCGTCTGTGCCTGAGAATGGCGCTTCCCAGCACCCTGCAGCAGCTGGTGGTCTCCTGCGGCTATCTGCTGCTCCAGCGGCTGATCAACTCCTTCGGGACGATCACCATGAGCGCCTGGACCGTCGGACACCGATACGACCAGTACTGCGCCATCCCTGTCCTGGGCACCATGCAGGCGTGTGCCAGCTTTGCCGGCCAGAACTCGGGCGCCAACCGGTACGACCGGGTCAGGCGGGGCCTGTTCTCGGGGGTTTTGATGAGTCTGGCCATGGTGATCGTGCTGGGCACGATCCTGTATCTGTTCGCGGAGCCCCTGTCCGCCCTGTTCGGGCTGTCCGGCGAGGCGCTGAGCGAGGCGGTGGAGTGCCTGCACTTCCTGCCCTTCGCCTATCTGATCTTCGCCGTGTATATCCCCTTCAACGGCACCTACCAGGGGTGCGGGAAACCGGGGATCTCGGCCATCTCGTCCCTGCTGGCGCTGTTCCTTCGGGTCAGCGCGTCCTACACGCTCGTATATCTGTTCGCCGCCTCCTACGCAGTGGTCTGGCAGACGTACGTGCTGGGCTGGGGGGCCTCCCTGATCTTCGTGCTGATCTACTATTTCAGAGGAAACTGGAGGTCCGGCCGGATCGTCAAGGACGAGCCCGCGCCCGAGCAGGACAGCGGAGGGTAGGTACAGAAGAAGAGAAAAAAAGATCCGCCTGAAGGCGGATCTTTTTCATTCCCCGGAATTTTCTGTCTGTTCCCGCGCGCGCCGCTTTTTTCGAAACACGAACAGCTTGCTGATAATATAGTTCAGCACGATCACGATGACCTGCGCGGCGATCTTGACCAGCATGCTGTTGTAGCCCATGCGGGTGATGAAAATATACAAAATCAGCTCTTCCACGATCAGGGTGAAGACGCGCCCCCCGAAAAACCTGAGGATCTCGAGGATCACGTTTCTGGCGCCGTAGGCCCGGGACTGAAAGACCCAGATCCTGTTCGTGATATAGGCAAACGTCACGGCGAAGATCCAGGAGATCACGTTGGCGATCAGCTCGTTTAACTGAAAGCCCACATTGAACAGAGCGTAGGTCAGGACGCTGACAAGGAAAGTCAGCACGCCGAAGACCAGATACATGATGATCTCTCTGTATTTTTCAAAGAGCTGTTTGATCCGTTGCATTTTCGCACCTGAAATTCAAAAAATTCAGAGGCCCGACAGGGACCCGCCGGGCGCTGATCAGAAAGGGACGGGCTCAGCCGTCCGGCAAAAGGGAAACACGGGAGCCCGGGCAGCCGTGCCCGCAGGCCCCCGTGCAGGGACGCCGCGGGGTCAGGCCGGTTCGATCGAGACGACCGTGTAGCCGATGCCGTGGATGGCGTCCCGGATCGCGTCGTCGGATACATCGCCGGAGACGACGGCGGTGTTGCTGTTCAGGTCCACGGTGGCCGTGGCACCGGGCAGCTCGTTCAGCGCGTCGGAGACGTGCTGCGCGCAGCGATCGCACATCATGCCCTCGATTACGACTTTCTTGTCCATCAGCGCTCCTCCTTTCTCCGGGCTCTCTTTCTGCCCGGAAACTTCCGTATTTTCCGCTTCGGGTTTTTCCCCTTTGAAAAGCCGCAGCCGCAGCGCGTTGGAAACCACGCAGATGGAGGACAGGCACATGGCCGCCGCCGCGAACATGGGGCTCAGCTGCCAGCCCAGCAGCGGATAGAAGACGCCCGCCGCCAGGGGGATACAGAGAATGTTATAGAAAAAGGCCCAGAACAGGTTCTGGCGGATGATCCGCATCACGGCTCTGGACAGCCGCACGGCTGTCACCGCGTCGTTCAGATCGCCTTTCATCAGGATCACGTCTGCCGACTCAATGGCGATATCCGAGCCGGCTGCGACGGCTATGCCCACATCGGCCCGCACCAGAGCGGGCGAGTCGTTGATGCCGTCGCCGATCATGGCCACTTTGTGGCCCTCCTGCTGTGCCTGCCGAACCTGGGATTCCTTGTCGGCGGGCAGCACCTCGGCCGCCACCTGGGAAATGCCCACCTGGCGGGCGATGTACCCGGCCGTGCGCCGGTTGTCTCCGGTCAGCATGATCACGTTCAGACCCAGTTCCCGCAGCCGCCGGACGGCCCGGATGCTGCCGGGCTTGACCGTGTCCGCCACCGCAATGATGCCGAGGGGCACGCCGTCCGCGGCGAAGTACAGCGGGGTCTTGCCCTGATCCGCCAGAGCCCGGCCCCGTTCGGCCAGATCCGACAGATCCGCGCCCGCATCCTCCAGCATGGTCCTGCTGCCGCCCAGAAGGGACTTCCCGTCCAGGACGCCGGACACGCCCAGACCGTGGAGAGCCTGAAACTGTCCGGCTCTCGTGTATCGGATGTCCTGCTGGCCGGCGTACTCCGTGACGGCCCGGCCGAGAGGATGCTCGGACAGGGACTCCAGTGAGGCGGCCGCCGCCAGAAGATCCCGCTCGTTTGTGCCGGCGCACGGGATCACGTCGGTGACCCGGGGTTTTCCCTCGGTGACGGTGCCCGTCTTGTCCAGCACCACGGTATCGACACTCTGGAGAGTCTCCAGCGCCTCGGCGGATTTAAACAGCACGCCGTACTCCGCACCCCGGCCCGTTCCGGCCATGATGGCCACCGGCGTGGCCAGGCCCAGTGCGCAGGGGCAGGAGATCACCAGCACGGCGACGCCGGAAGTCAGGGCCATTTCCGCGCTGTGGCCGGTCAGCAGCCACACGGCCGCCGTAACGACGGCGATACCGATGACGATGGGCACGAACACGCCCGCGACCCGGTCCGCCAGTTTGGCGATGGGCGCCTTGGACGCGGCGGCTTCCTCCACCAGGGTGATCATCTGATCCAGGGTGGTGTCCCCGCTGACGCGGGTGGCCCGCATGGTGAAAGAGCCCGACTTGTTGACAGAGGCCGACAGGACCTGGTCTCCGGGTCCCTTTTCCGCAGGCAGGGACTCGCCGGTCAGGGCGGATTCATCCACCGCCGAACTTCCTTCCGTGACCACCCCGTCCACGGGCACGGCCTGGCCGGGGCGCACCAGCAGGAGATCCCCGACGGCGACCTGTTCCACGGGGACGGTGACCGGACGGTCGTCCCGCAGCACGGTGGCCGTTTTCGGTGTCAGGTCGATGAGACGGGCAATGGCCTCGCCGGTCTTGCCCTTGGACCGGGTCTCCAGGTATTTGCCCAGTGTGATCAGGGTCAGGATCATGCCGGCCGATTCGAAGTACAGATCGTTGGACCATCGGGTGACGCGCTCCGCGGCGTCCGCGGCGCCGGCTGCCATCTGCCCCAGTCCGGAGGAGATCTGGAACAGGGCGACGATGCCGTAGATCACGGCGGCGGCGGAACCCATGGCGATCAGCGTGTCCATGTTGGGCCCGCCTTTGAACAGGGCCCGGAACCCCGTGCGGTAATATTTCTGATTGATGACCATGATGGGCACGGTCAGCAGGAACTGGATCAGAGCCACGGAAAGGACGTTCTGCTCCTCGTGAAACCAGTGGGGGAGCGGCCAGCCCATCATGTGGCCCATGGCCAGATAAAAGAGGGGAACGAGAAAGCACAGGGAGGAGATAAAGCGCGCCCGCATGTTCCGGAGCTCGGCGTCCGCGGACACATAGGCCGGCACGTCTTTCGTTTTCGCTCCGGTGTCCGGCAGGGACGCGCCGTACCCCGCACTTTCCACGGCGCTGATGATCTCCCCGGCCGTCACTTCATTCTCGTTGTACTCCACCTGCATGGACCCGCCCAGCAGGTCCACCGTCACATTCGTGACGCCGGGCAGCTTGCTGACCGCTTTCTCCACATGGGAGGAACAGGCGGAACAGGACATGCCCGTGACGATAAATTTCTGTTTCATAATTCCAGCAGCCCGCGGGCTTCTCCGCACCCCGCTTTCAGAGCAGTTTGCTGAGCAGTCCGGTCAGCTCGTCGATCTTTTCCGCCCGCTCCTCCGGCGTCTGCGCCTCGTTGACGCAGTGCTTCAGATGAGCGGTCAGGACCTCCCGGTTGGTCCGGTTTAAAACGGCGGTCGTGGCCAGAAGCTGCTGGGATATATCGATGCAGTACCGGTCCTCCTCGACCATCCGGATGATGCCGTCCACCTGTCCGCGGGCCGTCTTCAGCAGCCGCAGGACGGTCTCACTGTCGGCCATCATATTCCATCCCTCCAGACACTCCCCCCCCGGGGGGGTATTATGCTCATATTTTACAGTACGAAGAGTGTCTTGTCAAGAGCGGCGGGTCCGAATGCGGGGACAGCCGGAATCTACATGACAGTATAATCGATATCGGGACGGATGTCCATACCAAAAACCGCACCATGCACGGCGGGTCCGGATTTCCTGTATTTTCCTGTTTTTCTTGCAAGTGCAGCCGGAAACCAGTATAATATTCAGAGAAAGGATGCCCCGCATTTTGCGGGGCTTTGTGCGGAACGGAAAGACCGGACGGGGAGAGAACGGCAGTGAATGAGATCATTTTACTCAAACTGGGGGAGATCGTGCTGAAAGGCGATAACCGCCACGTCTTTGAGGAAAAGCTGGTGAGCAATATACGCAGACGGCTGAAGGACCTGGGCGATTTCCGGGTGTACACGCGGCAGTCCATCGCCTATGTGGAGCCCGGAGACGGTCCGTGCGACATGGCCGGAGCATGGGAGGCCATGAAGAAGACCTTCGGCGTGGTCGATCTCAATCTGGCCCTGGAATGCGAAAAAGATCCGGACGCCATCGTACGCGCCGCCTGCGAGTACCTGGGGGACAGGCTCCGGAAGGCGAAGACCTTCAAAGTGGAGTCCAAAAGATCGGATAAATCCTTTCCCATGAACTCCATTGAACTCTCCCAGTATGTGGGGGGAGAGCTGCATGATCTCTTTCCCCATCTGAAAGCCGATATGCATAAGCCGGAGCTGACCGTCACTGTGGAGATCCGGGACTTCTCCGCGTATGTGCACGGGGACCCGGAACCGGGCGCCGGCGGCCTGCCCGTGGGGACGGGCGGCCGGGGCGTCAGTCTGCTGTCCGGCGGGATCGATTCCCCCGTGGCCGGCTGGATGATGGCGAAACGGGGACTGGCCCTGGATATGGTGCACTTTGAGAGCCCGCCGTACACCTCCCCGCAGGCCAGGGAAAAGGTGCTGGATCTGGCCTCGCTGCTGGCGCCCTGGGTGGGCGGCCACGCGGTGCATATCGTGCCTTTTACGCATATACAGGAGGAGATCCGCCGGGCGTGCCCGGAGGAGCTGTTTACGGTCATTATGCGCCGGTTCATGATGCGCGTCGCCCAACGCGTGGCCGAACGGACCAGGGCCGGCGCCCTCGTGACGGGCGAGAGCCTGGGCCAGGTGGCGAGCCAGACCATGGAGGCCATGACATGCACGCAGGCGGTGACGCCCCTGCCGGTTCTGCGCCCGCTGATCGGCATGGACAAAGAGGAGGTCGTGCGTCTGGCCAGAAAGATCGGGACGTACGACACGTCTATCCAGCCCTACGAGGACTGCTGCACCGTGTTCACCCCGAAGCATCCGAGGATCCGGCCGGGCATGGAGGAAGTGAAGCGCGCGGAAGAAGCGCTGGCTGTGGATGAACTGACGGAAGAGGCATACCGGGGGATCGAGCGGGTCATGATTCCGGTGTCCGGGGACAGGAGGCGTTGACCCTTGTGGAATGATGATCCGAAAATCGATGAGGGGCGCGAAAACGGGGGACTCGACGTCGAGATCCTGTCGGTGGGGACCGAGTTGCTGCTGGGCGGCACGGCGAATATCGACGCCATGCTGCTGTCCAGACGGCTCAGCGAGCTGGGCCTGAACGTGCGGTATCACACGGTGGTGGGCGACAATCCCGTGCGCCTGAAGCGCGCCGTGGAGCTGGCCCGGTTGCGCTCCGATATCCTGATCACGACCGGCGGCCTGGGGCCCACCTGCGATGATCTGACGAAGCAGACGGTGGCGGCCGCCTTCAACAAAAAACTGGTCCTGCAGCAGAGCGTGGTCGATTCCATCCGGGAGCGGTTCCGGCAGATGGGCCGGGAGATGCCCGAAAACAATCTGCAGCAGGCCATGCTGCCGGAAAACTGCACGATCCTGCCGAACGAGTGCGGCACGGCGCCGGGCTGTGCATTCGAGAGCGGCGGTGTGCATGTGATCATGCTCCCCGGGCCCCCGAGGGAGTGCACCGCCATGTTCGACGGCAGCGCCGTCAAATACCTGTCGCTTCTGCAGCAGGGGGTCATCCTGTCCAGTACGGTCAGGATCTTCGGGATCACGGAGTCCCGGCTGGATGAGATACTGCGGGAAGACATGGACAGTATGGAGAACCCGACCATGGCCCCGTATATCAAGGAAAACGACTGTGAACTGCGGGTGACGGCGAAGGCGGAGACGCGGGAGCGGGCGGAAGAGATGATCGGTCCCGTGATCGAGAAACTCCGGCTGCAGCTGGGCGATCTGATCTACGGCGTGGACGTATCTTCTCTGGAGCAGGTGGCGCTGGACGGGCTGCGGGAGCGGGGGCTGACCCTGGGCACGGCGGAATCGTGCACGGGCGGCCTGATCGCGAAGCGGATGACCGACCTGCCGGGCTCCTCGGACGTTTTCCGGGGCGGCGTGGTCAGTTACTGCAACGAGATCAAGGAGTCGGTACTGAACGTGCCGGAGGATGTGCTGGCGGAGTACGGCGCCGTATCCCTTCAGACGGCCAGGGAAATGGCCGAGGGGGCGCGCAGGGTCCTGCACTGCGACCTGGCCGTATCCGCCACCGGCGTGGCCGGGCCCGGGCCGGACCGGGAAGGAAACGAGGCGGGACTGGTCTATATCGGACTGGCGGCGGAGGAAGGCTGCTTCGTGCGCCGGGTCAGCCTGGGCGATACCGGCCGGGAGCGGGTGCGCAACCTGGCGGCCAGCCACGCTTTTGACATGGTGCGCCGCTGGCTGAACGGCCTGCCGCTGGAGGACCCGTCCCGGTAGCGGTCCTTGACTTTTTTTCATCTGCTTTGTAAAATGAACGGGTGTAAATACCCGGCGCCCGGCAGCGGGACCGGAAAGGAATGACTGAAAATGGCGAACGAAAAGAAACAGGTGGAACAGATCACCGATATGGACGAGGATTTCGGCAGATGGTACACCGACGTATGCACCAAGGCGGAACTGATCGACTACAGCAGCGTCAAGGGAATGTTTGTCCTGCGTCCGCTGGGGTACGCCATCTGGGAGAATATCCAGAAGATCCTGGACGAGGAATTTAAACGCCTGGGGCATGAGAACGTGTATATGCCCATGCTGATACCGGAATCCCTCCTGCAGAAGGAGAAGGACCATGTGGAGGGCTTCGCGCCGGAGTGCGCATGGGTGACCATGGGCGGCGACGAGGAACTGGAGGAGAGACTGTGCATCCGCCCGACCTCGGAGACCCTGTTCTGCGAGCATTACCAGCACGTGATCCAGTCCCACCGGGATCTGCCCAAGCTGTATAACCAGTGGTGCTCCGTCCTGCGCTGGGAGAAGACGTCCAGGCCTTTTCTCCGCCACCGGGAGTTCCTCTGGCAGGAGGGGCACACCATGCACGCCACCGCGGAGGAGGCCAGGGAGGAGACCCTGCGGATGCTCAACGTATACGCCGACTTCCTCGAAAACTCACTGGCCATCCCGGTCATCAAGGGCCGGAAGACCGACAAGGAAAAATTCAACGGCGCGGAGGAGACCTACACCGTGGAGTGCATGATGTACGATAAAAAAGCCCTGCAGGGCGGCACGTCCCACTATTTCGGGGACGGGTTTGCCAAAGCGTACGACATCGCCTACACCGGCAAGGACAACCAGCTGCACAATCCGTTCCAGACATCGTGGGGGGTATCCACCCGACTGATCGGCGGGATCATCATGACCCACGGGGACAACAGGGGACTGAACCTGCCGCCCCGTATCGCGCCCGTGCAGGTCATCGTGATCCCTGTGGCCCAGCATAAACCCGGCGTGCTGGAAGCTGCCCGGGAACTGACGGACCGGCTCCGGAATGCCGGATTCCGGGTCCGGATCGACGAGTCCGACCACGCGCCGGGCTGGAAGTTCGCCGAGCATGAGATGAAAGGGGTCCCCGTCCGGGTGGAGTACGGGCCCAAAGACATCGAGCAGAACCAGTGCGTCCTGGTGCGCCGGGATACGGGGGAGAAGACCGCGGTGCCGCTGGACGGACTGGAGGAAGCCGTCAGCCGGCTCCTGGACGATATCCATGAAAACCTGTACAGGAGAGCGAAAGCCAATCTGGATGAAAATACCTGCCCCTGCACCGATCTGGAACAGGTCCGGGAACAGATGGAGAAACAGGGGGGCTTCGCGAAGACCATGTGGTGCGGGGACGAGGCCTGTGAGCTGAAGATGAAGGAGGTCGCGGGCGTCACGTCCCGCTGCATCCCCTTTGAGCAGGAACATCTGGGAGATACCTGCGCCGTATGCGGCCGCCCGGCCAGCACCATGGTGATCTGGGGCGTATCCTACTGACGGAGAAGACCGATCCGTTCCGGCCCGCGGGCGGGAACAGATCAGAAGAGAGGAAATTTTATGGATCAGACCGGATTCATCCACGATGACATCGATATAAAAGTCCTGGTTCTCTATCTTACGGGCCGCCTGGAATACCCGGTCGATATGAACGAGCTGACCGAACTGAGCATGTGCGACAACGGGGTTCGGTACTTCGAGCTGGCGCAGGCGGTCGGGGAGATGGTGGAGTCTGGGCACCTGAAAATGGACCAGGGCCTGTACACCATCACGGAGACCGGCCGGCGGGATATGGAGATCTGCCAGGATCAGCTGGCCTACTCCCTCCGGCAGAAATGCGACCGCAATCTGGCCGCGATGAACGTCCGGCTGCGGGAGGAAGCCCAGACCGGGGCGAGGGTGCTGCCCCAGCCGGACGGCAGTTTCATCGTCCGGATCCGGCTGACTGAGAAGGATTCCGTGCTGCTGTATCTGGAGCTGAACTGCGCCGTGCAGGAGGACGCGGACCGGATTGCCGCGTCCTTTAAAAAGAATCCCCATCAGGCCTACCGCGACATCCTGACTACACTTCTGAAAGGGGAAAAGGAAGATAATGAGTGAGCCCGAGCTGTTCGGAATACCGCTCCACATGCTGTTCCTGTACTTTATCGTCTATTCATTCCTGGGATGGTGCATGGAGACGGTATTCTGCTCCATAAGAGCAAAAAAACTGGTCCCGCGCGGCTTTCTGGCGGGCCCGCTGTGTCCCATCTACGGCGTGGGCGTGCTGATGATGATCTGCTTTTTCGAGCCCATCAAAAAATGGCCGGTCCTTTTTTTCGTCGTGGCCGTTATCGTCATGTCCGCGTGGGAATATTTCGTCTCCTGGCTGCTGGAAGTCACCACACACGTAAAATACTGGGACTACAGCAAGCACAAATTTAATCTGCACGGGCGGATCTGCCTGCAGATCAGCCTGACCTGGGGCATCCTTTCCTTCGCGGTCGTATATCTGGTCCATCCGCTGATCTCCGACCTCGTCATGAAGGTGCCGTCGAATATCCGGCTTATCCTGTCCGCCGTTTTTGCGGCTGCCCTGCTGGTCGACCTGGTCTTTACGGTCCGCAGGCTGGCTCTCATCGGCAAGCTGACGAGAGAGCTGGAGGCAGCCGGCAAGAAGCTGGAAAAAGCCGGCGAGCGCACGGAGGCGACCGTGAAAAAGTTCGGGGAGAAAGAAGAGGAGAAGCACACGGAGCATAAAGAAGAGAGAGAGGAAATGCGCGAGGAGCACAGGGAAGCGAGAGAAGAAAAGAAAGAAGAAAAACAAGCCGAAAAAGACGGGAAGCTGGCCCGGAAACAGGCCGAGTACGACGCGCTGGTGGAGCGCACCGAACAAGTATCCCGCCGGTACCTGAGGCAGTACAGCAACCTCTCCTCCAGGCAGGCGCAGGAAGGCATGGAAGACGTGCGCGCGCTCCATAAAAAGAAAAACGAGGAACGGCACCGGGAGAAAGAGCAGAAGAAGAGAAGCAGAAAGAAATCCTCCTGACACCGTTAAGAGCAAAAAAATTCCGGGACCTTTTGGCCCCGGAATTTTTCTTTCCCGTTTTTCGGCTGCCCCCTCAGGTGACGATCTCGGTCCACCCGAAGGGATCCGGGATCTTGCCCCACTGGATCCCGGTCAGCGTATCGTAGAGGCGCTGGGTCAGCGGCCCGGTTTTCCCCTGGTTCAGCAGGGCTTTGCGGCCGTTCCAGTCCATTTCCCCGATGGGGGAGATAACGGCGGCGGTGCCGGAGCCCCAGGCTTCCTCCAGATGCCCGGTGTCCGCGGCGTCGAACAGTTCCTGGGCGGAGATCAGCCGTTCCTCCACCGGAATGTCCCAGCTCTCCAGCAGCTCGATGCAGGAGCGGCGGGTGATGCCCGGAAGCACCGAGCCGGACAGCATGGGTGTGACCACCTTGTCGTCCAGTTTGAACAGCACGTTCATGGACCCCACTTCTTCGATGTATTTGCGCTCCACGCCGTCCAGCCACAGGACCTGGGTGAAGCCTTTCTCCTCCGCCCGCTCGCTGGCCCGGATGGAGGCCGCGTAGTTGCCTCCGCATTTGGTGAATCCGGTCCCGCCCCGGACGGCGCGCACGTCCTCGTTTTCCACGAAGATCCGCACCGGGTCGATCCCGGAGGCGTAATAGGCACCTACGGGGCTGCAGATGATGCAGAAGATATACCGGAGCGCGGCGTGAACGCCCAGGCAGGGCTCGGTGGCGATGATGAAGGGACGGATATAAAGGGAGGTGTCCGGCGCGGACGGGACCCAGTCCTTCTCCTCCCGCACGATCGCCTTCACGGCCTCGACGAAATTCTCCACCGAGACGGGAGGGATGCACATGCGCTCGCAGGAGTTGATCATGCGCTTTCCGTTCTCCTCCGGCCGGAAGAGCTGGATCTGGCCGTCCGGCCGGCGGTAGGCCTTCAGCCCCTCGAAGACCTCCTGGGCATAGTGCAGTACCATGGCGGACGGGTCCAGCATCAGGGGACCGTAGGGGACGATCCTGGGATCATGCCAGCCCCGGCCGGCCTCGTAGTTCATCAGGAACATGTGGTCCGTGAAGACCTTACCGAATTCCAGTGTGTCCGGATCCGGTTTCTGTTTTAATCTTTCCGCTCTCGTTATGGTGATCGTTTCCAAAAAGACCCCTCGCTTTCCTCACCGACCCGGACGGCTTCCGGCCGGAAAGACCGTGCGGCCCGGGGCGTTTTCTCATTGGTATTATTATAGCAGTCCTTTTCCAGTGATACAAGAGGAAATGTCGCCCGCCTTGCCAGATTTCGGAAATTGTGGTAAAGTATTTGGGAATATTGAAAAGAGGGAAGATTTATGGAAATCAACGGTGAGACTGTCGCGGAGGAGTTTCGGTTCGACGAGATGAACCTGTCCGAGCCGATCATGAAGGCACTGGAGAAAAAAGGATTCACATATGCCACGCCGGTCCAGGGCGGGACGATCCCCTATTTCATGGACTGGAAGGACGTGATCGCCAAGGCTCCGACCGGGACGGGCAAGACGCTCGCTTTCGGGATCCCCATGGTGGAGCATATCGACACGGAGAGCACGGAGATCCAGGGCCTGATCCTGGCCCCCACCCGGGAACTGGCGATGCAGATCCGGGACGATCTGCGGGAACTGTGCCAGTTTACGGAGGGTGTGCGTGTCGTCTGCCTGTACGGCGGCGCGCCCATTGAGAAGCAGACGGCGGCGCTGAAAAAACATCCCCAGATCGTGGTGGCCACGCCGGGCCGCCTGATGGACCATATGAAACGCCGCACCGTCCGGCTGGACAAGGTGGAGACCGTGGTGCTGGACGAGGCGGATCGGATGCTGGATATGGGATTCGTCAGGGACGTGACCCACATCCTGGACCGGATCCGGAACCGGCGCAATATGGGTATGTTTTCCGCCACCATCTCCAGGGAGGTCATGGATATATCCTGGGTGTACCAGAGAGACCCGGTGGAGATCACGGTACGGGCCGACGAGGAGAACCGGCCCGACATCAAGCAGTACTGCATCAAGCTCAGTGACCGGAGCGAAAAGCTGGATGCCATAGAAAGGATCATGAAGGCCGAGAATTACGACCGCTGCCTGATCTTCTGCAACACCAAAAACATGACCGACCGGCTGGCGGGTCTTTTAAAAATGCGGGGATTTTCCGCCGCCTGTATCCACGGAGATATGCAGCAGCGCGTCCGGGAGCAGACCCTGCAGGATTTCCGTGACGGGAAGATCAAAGCTCTCGTGGCCACGGACGTGGCTTCCCGGGGTCTGGATATCGACGACGTGGACGCGGTGTTCAATTATGACGTGCCCGACGAGATGGAATATTACATCCACCGGATCGGACGTACCGGACGGGCCAAGCGCCACGGGGTCAGTTACGCCCTGGTGGCATCGGTCACGGAGGGCCTGAGACTGGACGAGATCATGAAGGTGAACGGGATGGAGATCGAGTGGCTCCAGTTTGACGAGGACGGCTGCCTCGTCCCCGTGGACTGACCGGAAGACCGCCTCCGGATCTTTTCCGGACCGCCGTTTTCCCGCTGTTCACACAAAGTTTAAAATTAAAAGCGCCGCTTTTTCTTGTAAAGAGCGGCGAAAAATGTTATAATTTCGTTAACCCCGTTAGATATTTAAAGAAGAATTCCAACGTTTTTTCAGGCTTTGGGAGGGGTTCTGAATTGACAAAAGAAGAAACGGCTGCGGCCCTTCTGCAGGAATGGAACGAGCTGCACCAGAATCAGATGTTCCAAAATCTGGCCGTACCCGAGCAGGGAATACAGCTGGCGCTGGACTTTCTGGGCGAGAGAGCCGGAGAGGAGACATCCTCCGGTGACCTGGCCCGGGCGCTGCGGGTCAGTTCGGCCCGCGCGGCGGCTCTGCTGAACAAGCTTGAGGACAGGGGCCTGATCACCAGGGAGCCCTGCCCGGAAGACGGACGCAAGACGAATATCCGGCTGACGCCCAAAGGGGAGGAGGCCGAGGCCCGGATCCATGCCCAGGTGCAAAAATGGATGGAGCAGCTGGTGGAGGATGTCGGAGCCGACAATCTGAGGATGTATCTGAAACTTTCCGAGATGATCAAGGAATCCGTCAGACAGCATCTTCAGCAGCAGGACTCCGCCGACGGGGCGGAGATCCGAAGCAATTACTTAACGAAATCTTTGGAGGTGTAAACCATGCCGAGACAAAGTGAGATCGTTCCCCTGGCTTACGAACTGGTCTACCGCAGGTATTCCATGAACAGGGACAGGAGCAGCGACCTGTTCGACGAACTGACGAGACCGGAATATATCGCGCTGCACAACATAGCCGGCGACATGACCGAGGAGGCCGCGTGTGAGAACAAGGTCTATCTCAGCGATCTGGCGGAACGGATGGAGGCCACGATACAGGCGGTCTCTTCTCTGGCCTCAAAAATGAAAAGCCAGGGATATGTGAAGTGGTCCCATGACGGGGCGGGGGAGGAAGGCACCTATGTGATCATCACCCCATCCGGCTACAAGGCCATGAAAGATCAGGAAAACCGGATGAAAAAACATTACGCCAAGGTGATCCGGAAATTCGGAAAAGAACGGCTGACCGCTCTTCTGAAGGAAATGAAAGAACTGGACGAGGTCATGGAACAGGTCGGCGAGGAGGAAGGAGTCAAACCCAATGACAATGAGTTACCTGAATGATTACAGCGAGGAGAAAGAAGCTGTAGTCAGGAAAAACAATGCCATAGCACCCCGCCTGTATGATGAATACGGCGTCAAAAAGGGACTGCGGGACGAGCGCGGGAATGGTGTTCTGACGGGACTGACCAATATATCCAAGATCGTTTCCAACACCACCGTGGACGGGAAATCGGTCGCCTGCGACGGTCAGCTGTGGTACCGGGGCTATCGGGTGGAGACTCTGATCAACTCTCTGGGGCCGGAGGAGATGGGATACGAAAAGATCGCCTACCTGCTTCTGATGGGCGAGATGCCGAGTGACGAGGATCTGCGGGCCTTTACCGATATCCTCAGCGAAAGCCGCACGCTGCCCTCCAACTTTACCAGAGACGTCATTATGAAGGCGCCCAGCCGGGACATCATGAATACGATGACCCGCAGTATCCTGACGCTGGCCTGTTACGATCCAAAGGCACTGGATACCAGCGTGTCCAATTCCCTTCTCCAGTGCATAGGCCTGATCAGCGCCTTTCCTCTTCTGGCCATCTACGGATACCATGCCTACAACTACTCGGAAAACATGGAGAGCATGCTGATCCACCGTCCGGATCCGGCGCTGTCCACCGCGGAGAACCTTCTGCGCATGCTCCGGCCGGACTGCAAGTATACGACCACCGAAGCCAAGGTGCTGGATACGGCTCTGATCCTCCATATGGAACACGGCGGCGGCAACAACTCGTCTTTCACCACCCGCGTGGTCACGTCGGCCGGTTCGGACACGTATTCCACCATCGCGGCGGCCATGTGCTCCCTGAAAGGGCCCAAGCACGGCGGTGCCAATATCAAGGTCATGAACATGATGGCCGACATACGGAAAAATGTCTCCGACTGGGACGACCCGGAAGAGGTGTCTGCCTACCTGGCCAAGATCCTGAACAAGGAGGCTTTTGACCACTCCGGCCTGATATACGGCATGGGCCACGCCATCTACTCCCTGTCCGACCCCCGTGAGGTCATCCTGAAACAGTATGTGCAGGAGCTGGCCGCCGAAAAGGGCCGTGAGAAAGACATGCAGCTGTATCAGAACGTGGAGACCGAGGCGGGCAAGCTGATCGCCCAGAACCGCCACATCTATAAAGGCGTCTGCCCCAACGTGGATTTCTACAGCGGATTCGTCTATGACATGCTGGGCATACCGGAGGAACTGTACACCGCCATGTTCGCCGTGGCCAGGATCGTCGGCTGGAGCGCCCACCGGATCGAGGAACTGGTCTGTATGGACAAGATCATACGCCCCGCCTATATGAGCATTATGGAAGAGATCGGCTGAGCCGGCCCTCAGGTTAAGCCTTTTGTGGCAGCTGTTTTCCGGAAATTGTGGTCCTGGAACACGGCTGCCGCTTTTTTTCTTATTTTTTTGGCAAAAAAACGCGGTTTTTGGGAAAAAGCACTTGACCTTGGAACTGTTCCAAGGTTTAAAATTGTTTTCAAGGTGAGTGCTGAATGCACCCACGATATCCGTCAATTTTCAGTTTAGAGAAGACACATCAAATTAACAGGAGGAGAAGTAATGAAAACGGCAGATGAAGTGAAGAACATTACGGTATTGGGTGCAGGCACGATGGGCCCCGGCATCGCGCAGAATTATGCGATGAGCGGATGCGAGGTCACCATGTGGACGCGGAGCGAGGCTACGAAAGAAAGGGCACTGAATGCACTGCGGAAGGGAATCGAAACCTTCATTGAGCAGGGGATCATGCCGGCGGGTTCGGAAGATGAAATTTTCAACCGGGTCCATTTTGCCATGACCGTTCCGGAGGCGATCGAGGGCGCGGATTATATTCAGGAATCCATCGTGGAGAACGCGGACGCCAAAAAGGAGCTGTACGAGCAGCTGGCGGAGATCGTTCCCCCCGAGGTGATCATCGTATCCAACACGTCCGCTCTGAATATTTTTGAGATCGTGCCGGAGAAGCTGCTGCCCCAGATGGGCATCGCCCACTGGTATGCGCCCCCCACGATCATGCCCCTGGTGGAACTCGTGAAGAGCGACCAGGCGCCCGACCAGCTGATCGACACCACGAAGGAGATGCTGATCAGGTGCCACAAGAGACCCGTCGTGATGAAGAAGTTCATCCAGGGATATATCGTCAACCGTCTGCAGCAGTGCATTCAGGGCGAATGCTTTAAGCTGATCGACGAGGGCTACTGTGACGCGGAGGCCATCGACGAGGCCTGCAAGACCTCCTTTATCCCGCGCGCCATGGTGCTGGGGATCTGCAAGCGGATCGATTTCGGCGGCATCGATATGACGGCCAATAATATCAAAAATCACAGCTATGAATTCCCGAAGTTCGATGCCATGCCCGAGTGTCTGCAGGAGCGTCTGGACAAGGGCGAACTGGGCGTCAAGACCGGCAAGGGATTTTACGACTACACCGGCAAGGATGTCGCCGAGATGATGGAGCACCGTGACGAGCAGCTGTTTGAGGCCTTCGCGCTGGAAGAGAAATTCTCCAAGAATCCGGTTTAATATTATTACAAAATCAATCTAAAAAATCGTACCGGCTGATCGGAAGCCGGTACGATTTTTTTCAAAAAAATGCGGGGCCCGCGTGATTGGACACGGGCCCCGTCTGAGATGGAGGCGCCACCCAGATTTGAACTGGGGGTGGAGCTTTTGCAGAGCTCTGCCTTACCACTTGGCCATGGCGCCGAATGAAAAGCACAGTCACAGACTGTGCTTTCAGTTTATATTGGAGCGGGTGACGAGACTTGAACTCGCTACCTCCACCTTGGCAAGGTGGCGCTCTACCGGATGAGCTACACCCGCGGATATTCCCCGCGATCCGGGACCGGGGGAAATGGTGCCTCCGACCGGAATCGAACCAGTGACACGCGGATTTTCAGTCCGCTGCTCTACCGACTGAGCTACAGAGGCAAATGGCGGCACGGAAGCCATGCAGCCTCCTGCCTCCCGGCGGAACAGATCCGGGGTTTCGTCTCAAACGGACTGTCCCGCTGTATGGTGGGAATAACAGGGCTCGAACCTGTGACATCATGCTTGTAAGGCATGCGCTCTCCCAGCTGAGCTATACTCCCCTGACCGTTCCCCGGTCGCCTGATGACCGGCTCAGTCGCGCTATCCCCCGGACGACAGAAGATATTATACAGAAAGTTCGGGTGATTGTCAACCGGAAAACATCGCGGATCGGAAATTGCCGCCGGAATGCCGGACGGCGGGCTCGGAGCTTACCTTCCGTAGCGGGCCGTCAGGTCCCCGATGCGGCCCGCCAGATTATAAGTCAGAGCATCCGGCCGGATCCGCCAGCGCCAGTTCCCGCCGGAAGTGCCCGGAATATTGGTCCGGGATTCGGCGCCCGTGCCCAGATAGTCCTGAAAAGGGGCAATGAACAGATCCGCCACGGAACCCATTCCGCCTCTGAGGATCCCCCATTCATAGCCCTCCTGCTCGTTCAGCCCGAGGTAGCGGCGGCAGAAGTCCAGCGTCTCCCTCGGCGTCTCCTCGATCCACTGGGAAAGAGGGGGGGTGTCGTGGGTGCCGGTGTAGCAGACACAGTTATGGGGATAGAAATGGGGCAGATAGATACTCGGATACCCCGGATCGAAGGCAAATTCCAGGACTTTCATACCGGGGAACCCGGACATGTCCAAAAGTTTCCGGACATCGCTGGTCAGAAGACCGAGGTCCTCCGCAATAAAGATCTTGTCCGGGAAGTTTTTCTGCAGGGCGCGGATAAATTTGATCCCCGGTCCCTGGATCCATTTTCCGTTTTTGGCGTCCTCGGAACCGAAGGGTACGGACCAGTAACTCTCGAATCCGCGGAAGTGGTCCAGGCGTACGGCGTCGAACAGATGAAAGGCGCCGTCCAGACGCCGGATCCACCAGCCGAAATCATCATCTTCCAGCCGGTCCCAGCGGAACAGGGGGTTGCCCCACAGCTGGCCGCCGTCCGAGAAGTGGTCCGGGGGGACGCCGCCGACCTCGGTCGGGGTCCCCTGCCGGTCCAGCTGGAACCACCGGGGATTTGCCCACACGTCGGCGGAATCCGGGGCCACGTAGATGGGCAGATCCCCGATGATGCCCACCTCATGGTCCGTTGCGTACGCATGCAGAGATTCCCACTGGCGGAAGAATAAAAACTGAATGTAGACAAAAAGATCCACGTCGCTTTTCAGGGTATCCCGCCAGCGTTCGCAGGCTTCCGGCTTGTGAAGACGGATATCCTCTTCGGGCCAGAGCCACCACGGATCCATGCCGAAATGACGCTTCAGGGCCATGAAGAGGGCGTAATCGGGCAGCCATCCGGCGTTTTCGGCCCGGAAGGTGTCCACTTCCGCGGCGTCCCGGGCCAGACCGCGGCCGGCGGCCGTCTCGAGCAGCTGGAACCGCTGGCTGTAAATTTTCCCGTAGTCGATATGGTCCGGGTCGGAGCCCCAGTCGGGGGCCTCGGCCTCTTCCTGCGTCAGCAGTCCGTCCCGGATCAGGTCATCCGGGTCCACAAAGTAGGGGTTCCCCGCGAATGTGGAGAAACTCTGATAGGGCGAGTCGCAGTAACCGGTGGGACCCACCGGCAGGATCTGCCACCAGTGCTGTCCCGACTGGTGGAGAAAATCCACCCAGTACCTGGCGCCCTGTCCCAGGCTTCCGATCCCGTAGCGGGACGGCAGGCTGAAGACGGGAAGTAATATACCGCTGCTTCTTTTCCACTCCAAAGCGTAAACCCTCAGCGCGTCCGCGGGTCAGCGGGGAAATTTGATCTGCGCCTGGGCAGCCGCCAGACGGGCGATGGGTACGCGGTAGGGGGAGCAGGAGACGTAATCCAGGCCGGCCTTGTGGAAGAATTCGATGGAGACGGGATCGCCCCCGTGCTCGCCGCAGATGCCCAGATGGAGATCCCCGTTCGTCTCCCGTCCGAGTTTGACGGCGGTCTGCACCAGGCGGCCGGTTCCGTCCGCATCAAAGTGGGCGAACGGATCGCTGTCCAGGATCTTCTTGTCCAGATAGACGGGCAGGAATTTGGCCGCGTCGTCCCGGCTGAAGCCAAAGGTCATCTGAGTCAGGTCGTTCGTGCCGAAACTGAAGAAATCCGCGTATTCGGCGATCTCGTCGGCCGTGACGGCCGCACGGGGCAGCTCGATCATCGTGCCCACATGATACTTCAGGTCCAGGCCGCTTTCGGCGATAATGTCGTCGGCCACCGAGCTGATCAGATCACGCATATATTTGATCTCGGCCTGGGTGCCCACAAGCGGCACCATGATTTCCGGACAGATGGAGATGCCCTGTTCTTTGGACACGTTGACGGCGGCCTCGATGATGGCCCGCGTCTGCATCTCGCCGATCTCCGGGAAGAGGATGGGCAGCCGGCAGCCCCGGAGGCCCATCATGGGATTGACTTCCTGCAGGGAGATCACGGTCCCTTTCAGCTCGCTGAAAGGCAGGCCCATATCCTCCGCCAGCGCGGCGATCTCCTCGTCCTCCTTGGGCAGGAACTCGTGCAGAGGCGGATCCAGCAGCCGGATGGTCACCGGCCGCTCGCCCATGACCTGGTAGATCCCCTCAAAATCCGCACGCTGCATGGGAAGCAGCTTGTCCAGCGCTTTTCTGCGCTGCTCCGGGTTCTTGGAGACGATCATCTCCCGCATGGCCATGATCCTGTCCTCCGCGAAGAACATATGTTCCGTACGGGTCAGGCCGATGCCCTGGGCGCCGAAGTTCAGGGCCGTTTTGGCGTCTTTCGGGGTGTCCGCGTTGGCGCGGACCTGAAGGCTGCGCACCTCGTCGGCCCAGCCCATGATCGTCCCGAAATCGCCGGACGTGCTGGCGTCCACCGTGGGGATCTGTCCCAGATAGATATTGCCGGTGGAGCCGTCCAGAGAGATGAACTCGCCGCGGTTGACTCTCTTTCCGCCCAGGGTGATATACCCGTCGTTCTCATGCACCACCAGATCCCCGCAGCCGGCGACACAGCAGGCGCCCATTCCGCGGGCCACGACGGCCGCGTGGCTGGTCATGCCGCCCCGGGCGGTCAGGATGCCCTCGGCGGAAGCCATGCCCTCTATGTCCTCGGGGCTGGTCTCCAGACGGACCAGGATGACCGGGCCGTCCTTGCACTTTTCCTTGACCTCGTCCGCGGTGAACACCACGCCGCCGCAGGCGGCACCGGGCGAAGCGGCCAGGCCGGAAGCGACAGGCTCTGTCTTCTCCAGCGCCTCCGGATCAAAGCGGGGATGGAGAAGCGTGTCCAGCTGGTTGGGCTCGATCTTCAGAAGAGCCTCCTCCTTGGTGCACATGCCCTCATTGACCATGTCCACGGCAATCTTGAAGGCGGCCTGGGCGGTCCGCTTGCCGTTCCGGGTCTGGAGCATATACAGCTTGCCGTGCTCGATGGTGAACTCCATATCCTGCATATCCTTATAATGCTTCTCCAGCGTCTCCGTGATCTGCACGAACTGGTCGTAGACGGCGGGATTGATCTCTTTCAGCTGGTCGATGGGCTGCGGCGTCCGGATCCCGGCCACCACGTCCTCGCCCTGGGCGTCCATCAGGAACTCGCCGTACAGCTTTTTTTCTCCGGTGGCGGGATTGCGGGTAAACGCCACGCCCGTGCCGGAGTCGCTCCCCATGTTTCCGAACACCATCTCCATCACGTTGACGGCGGTGCCCCAGGAGTAGGGAATGTCGTTCATGCGGCGGTATACGTTGGCGCGGGGATTGTCCCAGGAACGGAAGACGGCCTTGACGGCTTCCATCAGCTGCTCGCTGGGGTCCTGCGGGAAATCCTCTCCCTTGGCGTTGCGGTAATACTCCTTGAATTCCTCCACCAGCTCCTTCATATCGTTTGCGTCCAGTTCGGAATCCAGTTTCACACCCCGCTGTTCTTTCTTCTTGTCGATCAGTTCCTCATAGTTGGATTTCGGCAGTTCCATGACCACGTCGGAAAACATCTGGATCAGACGGCGGTATGCGTCATACACGAACCGCTCGTTCCCGGTCAGCCGGATCATGGCCTCCGCCACCTGGTCGTTCAGGCCCAGGTTCAGGATCGTATCCATCATGCCCGGCATGGAGACCCGGGCGCCGCTGCGGACCGACAGCAGCAGGGGGGAGTCCGAGCCGCCCAGCTTCTTCCCGGTCTGCTCTTCCAGTTCGACCAGACTGGCCAGGATCTGCTCCTCGATCTCCGGGGCGATGGTGCGGTCATCTTCATAATAACGGGTACAGGCCTCCGTAGTGATCGTGAACCCCTTGGGGACGGGCAGGCCGATCCGGGTCATCTCCGCCAGATTGGCGCCCTTTCCGCCCAGCAGCTCGCGCATGTCTTCATTTCCTTCCGAGAACATATACGTATACTTCACGCTCATGATCTTTTCCGCCTTTCCCGCCCGGTAAGCGGGCAGGCGGAATTCACCTTCTTTCTAAATCATTTCCAAACAAAACCGCAGCGGGAAAGCCGGATTCCCGGCCAGAGAGTTCTTTCCCGCTCCGGATAGTTTTATCTTACAATCCTGATCGTTCCCTGTCAAGGGATTCGGGCCGAAATCCCAAGAAAAACCGCCTCACAGGGCCCGGAAGATCAGGCAGGAATTCTGGCCGCCGAAGCCGAAGGAATCGGACATGGCCGCATTGACCTCCGCCTCGGCGGGCTCCGCCGCCAGGTTCAGATCGAAGGCGGGCTCCTTCAGGCCCAGAGTGGGCGGGATCCGGCCGGTCCGGATCGCCTGGATACAGGCGACGGCCTCGGTCACGCCCCCGGCGCCCATCATGTGGCCGGTGGCGCCCTTCGTGGAGCTGATCAGCGGCTGCCGGTCCCCGAATACGGCCCGGAGGGCTTCCGCCTCCGCGCTGTCGCCGTCCTTCGTGCCGGTGCCGTGGGCGTTGATATAGTCCAGTTCCTCCGGCGCCATGCCGGCGCTGTCCAGGGCCAGTTCCATGCAGCGTTTCTCGCCGTCCGGCAGGGGTGCCGTGGCGTGGTGGGCGTCGCAGGTGCCGGCCCAGCCGGCCAGCTCGGCGTACATCTCGGCGCCCCGCTCCGCGGCCGATTCCTCCCGTTCCAGGAGCAGCGCGCCGCCGCCCTCGCCGATGACGAAGCCGCTGCGGTCCGCATCAAAGGGCCTGCAGGCCAGCGCCGGGTCGTCGTTCCGGCGGGACAGAGCACCGGTATTGGCCAGGGAGTAGATCACCAGCGGGCACAGAATGGATTCGGCGCCCACGGCCAGGACGGCGTCGGCCTGGCCGGCTTTCAGCATATTCGCGGCGGCGCTGACCGCATCCCCGCCGGACGCGCAGGCGGTGGACAGGGTCAGGCTGGGCCCTCTGATATCGTGGGCGATGGCGATCTGGGCGGCCGCCATATTTCCCAGGATCCGGGGCACGAACCGGGGCCCCACGTTCTTGTGCACGGCCCGGGTCAGCATCTCCTGGGTCGCCGCGGTGGTGGCGATGCCGGCCATGGCGGTGCCCACGGTGATGCCCCGCCGCTCCGGAGAGGCCGGAAAGCCGCCTGCCAGCGCCTGGGCCGCGGCCGCGTATGCGTACTGGGTAAAGACGTCGGACTGGCGGATCAGGGCGGGGGACATCCACACGGCCGGGTCGAACTGGCTGACCTGCGCGGCCAGACGAACGGCGAGACCGGAGGCGTCGAAGCGGGTGATCGGCCCGATGCCGCCCTGCCCGGCGATCAGGCTGCTCCAGTAGTCCTCCACGCCCACGCCCACCGGCGTGACCGCGCCCATTCCGGTAACGACGATCCTGCTCATAGAAAGCCCTCCGTTCCGCGGCCCCGGAAAGGGACAGCGGCGTATAATCCTTTACAACCGTAAAAATTCATGCTATGATGTTAAAAACGCATTAATCCGTCTCTGACGGCCGAAAATGTTCTTTCATCATTATAGAACATTCCACCGCCAAAAGCAAAAAATTTCGCGGGGACGGAGCAGGAGAGGAGGAGACCGGCCGCCGTGGATCTCAATCAGCTGATCAGTTTCGTTACCGTGGCGCAGACCCTGAATTTCACCAGCGCGGCCAAACGCAACGGTGTGCCCCAGTCCACGGTCAGCCGCCAGATCGACAGCCTGGAGGAGCAGCTGGGGGCCCAGCTGTTTTACCGCACCCGGCGGCAGGTCCGGCTGACGGAGGAGGGCCGGATCTTCCTGCCCTACGCCCGGGAGACGCTGGCGCAGATGGAGGAGGGCATGGAGGCCGTGCGCAGGAGCCATGAAGGCGAGGAGGGCCGCCTGTCCTTGGCCGCGGTCAGCGCCGCCGGTCCTTTTCTGACCGAATGCCTGGGCGACTTCGCCCGGCAGTGCCCCAATATCGCGGTGGACCTGCGGCCCGCCTCGGCCGGGGACGGCCTGCCGGTGGCCAATACGGATCCCGTGGATTTCCACTTCCTTCCCAGGGAGATGGCAGAGGGGCAGGAGGAGTACGAGCTGCTGACCGTCTGCACGGACGATCTGGTGCTGGCCGTATCGCGGGAAAATCCAGTGGTCCGGGACGGCTTATCCTCCGAGACGCTCCAAAAAGAGAAATTTCTCCTGATCTCCGAGAAGGAGGACCCCATCCTGTATATGCAGGCCATGGACCTGTGCCAGTCCATGCGGTTCACGCCCGCCGTGACCGGCTGCTACGACAGTGTGGAAGCTTTACAGATCGGGGTGGCGGCCGGCCTGGGCGTGACCATCCTGCCGTCCCGCCTCGCCGCGGAGATGGAGGGGGGCGGCCTTGCCGTCCTGCCGTTCCCGGACGGGAGCCGGAGCATGACCTATGTGGCCGCCTGGAAGAAGAATCTGCTGAATCCGGCCGCGCGTCTGTTTCTGGATATTCTCCGGCAGCGGGCCGGAAGTGAGGAGGGGTAACAGGCATGGCAGTCAGCATCCGGGAATACCGGGAGTCCGACACGGCGGACGCCGCGGAGATCTGGAACGCCGTCGTGGAGGAAGGCGCGGCTTTCCCCCAGACTGAGCCCCTGGATCAGCGGAGCGGCAGGGAATTTTTCCTCAGCCAGTCCCGGACGGGCATCGCCTTCGACGACGAGACGGGAGAGATCCTGGGGCTCTATATCCTGCACCCGAACAACGTGGGGCGGTGCGGCCATATCTGCAACGCCAGCTACGCGGTCCGGGAGGACTGCCGGGGCCGGCATATCGGGGAACAGCTGGTGACGGACAGTATGGAGCGGGGGAAAGAACTGGGGTTCCGGATCCTGCAGTTTAACGCGGTGGTCAAGAGCAACACCCCGGCGCTCCGCCTCTATCAAAAACTGGGCTTTACGCAGCTCGGGACGATCCCGGGGGGCTTCCGGATGAAAGACGGCAGCTACGCGGATATCGTGCCCCATTACCACGAGCTCTGACCATGGGACAGAAGAAACGGATCGCGCTGATCACGGGCGCCTCCAGCGGACTGGGCGCGGAATTCGTCAGGCAGATGGATGAAGAGGAAGACCTGGACGAGATGTGGGTGATCGCCAGACGCCGGGAGCGGCTGGAGAAACTGGAATCCTCCGTCCGCACGCCTCTCCGGATCCTGCCGCTGGATCTGGCCCAGCGGGAATCCATGGACCGGCTGTCGGAGGAGCTGGAGCGCGAGCAGCCGGTGGTATCCATATTGATCAACGCAGCCGGTCTGGGTAAGATCGGAAGCTGGAAGGATATCCGGCGGCGGGACTGCGACAATATGGTCGACATAAACTGCCGGGCCGCCGTGGACGTGACGCAGATTGCCCTTTCTTATATGGACCGGGGAAGCCGGATCCTGGAGATCTGCTCCACCGCCGCGTTTCAGCCCCTTCCGTATCTGAACGTGTACGCCGCCACCAAGGCGTTCCTGTACAGCTATACCAGGGCGCTGAGGGTGGAGCTGAAAAAGACCGGGATCTCGGTGACGGCCGTATGTCCATACTGGATCGGGGACACGGAATTCATCGCGACGGCGCAGAAGACGGAGGGCAGCGGCTCGATCCGTCATTTTCCGTTCGCCTCCAGGGCATCCGATGTCGCGGCCTCCGCGCTGCGGGCCGGCAGGAGAAACGCCGCCGTCTGCACGCCGGGGCCGGTCGCCACCGGTCAGCGGGTCATCGCCAAGATCCTGCCGAGATCGCTGATGATGCGGCTGTGGTCGCTGATCCGCTGAAAAGACCGCCAGGAAAAGAGGTTTTATAAATGGACAGGATCAAAAAGAATTTCGGGTTCGGCATGATGCGCCTTCCCATGAAGGGGGATCAGATCGACTTCGATCAGACCAGCGCCATGGTGGACGTGTTCCTGCAGGACGGATTCAACTACTTCGATACCGCCCACGGCTATCTGGACGAACAGAGCGAGGTGGCGGTCCGGAAATGCCTGACCGACCGCTACCCCCGGGAGGACTATGTCCTGACGAACAAGCTGACCGGCATGTATTTTAAAAAGCAGGAGGATATACGTCCCCTGTTTCAAAAGCAGCTGGAGATCTGCGGGGTGGATTACTTCGATTTCTACCTGATGCACGCGCAGGTGGCCAATAATTATCCCCATTTCAGGGAATGCCGGGCCTACGAGACGGCGTTCGAGTTAAAGGAAGAAGGAAAAGTCCGGCATGTGGGTCTCTCTTTCCACGATACGCCGGAGCTTCTGGAGCAGATCCTGGCGGATTACCCGCAGGTGGAAGTCGTGCAGATCCAGCTGAACTATCTGGACTATGACGACCCAGCCGTGCAGAGCGGCGAGCTCTATGAGATCTGCAAAAGACACGGGAAGCCGGTCATCGTCATGGAGCCGGTGAAGGGCGGACACCTGGCCG
This sequence comes from Oscillospiraceae bacterium, assembly GCA_021203885.1. Taxonomy (GTDB): domain Bacteria; phylum Bacillota; class Clostridia; order Oscillospirales; family Oscillospiraceae; genus JAJPXI01. The sequence goes on from JAJQAH010000077.1 coordinate 36,262, forward strand.
ACGTGCCGGAGGCCGCCCGGGAGATCCTGGACGGCCTGCACGGGGGCAGCCCGGCCGGCTACGCCATCCGATACGCCGCCGGATTCGAGGACGTGTTCATGGTGATATCCGGGATGAGCTCGCTGGAGCAGATGGAGGAGAACGCCGGCGTTATGCGGGATTTCCGGCCGCTGGATCAGGAGGAGAGCGAGGCCGTGGAAAAGGTGCGGGAGATCATCCGCGCCGAGGATCTGATCCCCTGTACGGCCTGCCGTTACTGTGTCGCGGGCTGCCCGCAGGGCATCGATATCCCGGAGCTGTTTTCCCTGATGAACAAGAAGCAGCTCTATCACGACTGGAACGCGGACTATTACTATCACCAGGTGCATACGTCGGAGGGCCGGAAAGCTTCCGACTGTGTCAAATGCGGAAGGTGCGAGAAGGCCTGTCCGCAGCATCTGCCGATCCGGTCCCTGCTGGAGGAAGTGGCGGAGGAATTTGAGACCGGAGAGGTGGAAACGGGGGATTAATCGGATGAGTGAAAAAGGAAAGACGAACGTCAGGAACCTCGTTCTGGCGGCCATGTTCCTGGCCATCGGGATCGTGCTCCCGTTCATCACGGGGCAGATCCAGCAGATCGGGAATATGCTGCTGCCGATGCACATCCCGGTGCTGCTGTGCGGCCTGATCTGCGGCTGGCAGTACGGTCTGAGTGTGGGACTGATCGTACCCCTGCTGCGCTGTGTCCTTTTCGGGATGCCCGTTTTTTATCCCAATGCCATCGCCATGGCGTTCGAGCTGGCGACCTACGGGTTCGTGATCGGATTTTTGTACGGACACTCCCGCTGGAAATGCGTCGTCGCCCTGTACCGCAGCCTTCTGATCGCCATGGTGGCGGGCCGTCTCGTCTGGGGCGCCGCCGAGGTGGTCCTGCTGGGCGTCACCGGCAGCGCTTTCACCTGGGAGGCTTTCATCTCCGGCGCGCTTCTGACCGCCATACCGGGGATCATCATACAGCTGATCCTGATCCCCGCCATTATGCTGGCCCTGGACCGGACGGGACTGGTCCGGTTCACGAAGAAAAAGAAGACGGATGAGCAGACCGGCTGAAGAGGGCATCCCCGAAGAGACCACGCCGCTGCTGGAGGAGCTGGCCGGCCGGGACGGACCGGCGGTCATCGCCATAGACGGACGGTGCGCGGCGGGGAAGACCACGCTGGCGGAGCGCCTCGCGCGGGAGGCCGGATGCGCCGTTTTCCACATGGACGATTTTTTCCTGCCGGTTTCTCTGCAGACCCCGGAACGCCTGGCGCAGCCCGGGGGCAATATGGACCTGGAGCGCTTTCTGAGCGAGGTGCTGCGACCGCTCCGCGCGGGAAAAGAAGTGACTTATCGTCCCTACGACTGCGCAGAAGACCGGTTCGGGGACGCCGTGACCGTCCCCGCCGGGGATCTCAGCATCGTGGAGGGCGCCTACAGCTGCCATCCGTCCCTGTGCCGGCTGTATGACAGGCGGATCTTCCTCAGCGTGGGAAAGGAGGAGCAGATCCGCCGGATCCGGCAGCGGAACGGGGAAGAGGGACTGGCGGTCTACCTGCAGAAGTGGATTCCCATGGAGGAGCGGTACTTCCTGCAGTGCGATACGAAAAACCGGTGCGATCTGTGCATCGATGTATAAATCCAGACGAAAAAAAGCGGCTTATATCTCCGCCCCTTCGGCGGGATATAAGCCGCTTGTTTGATTTTCGGCAGTCGCTAGGATATCCGGCTCCAGACGGCGCCCTCCCGGGTGTCCTTGACCTGGACGCCCATATCTTTCAGCTGGTCGCGGAGCCGGTCGGCCAGCTCGTAGTCTTTGGCGGCCTTGGCCTGGCACCGCTGCAGCACCAGCGCGTCGATCTCCGGATCCCCCTCCCCGGTAATGACGAAGCCGTCCCCGCTCCGGCCGGAGGTGACGGACGCCTGCCGCTCCCGCAGGGCGGCCGCGCGTTCCAGAAGGGAAAGGGAGAGGACCTGGTCGTAACTGTCCAGAACGGCCAGCTTGGTGGCGTCGTCCGCGCCGGACTTCAGGACATCGTAGACCAGTGTGATGCCCATGGAGGTGTTCAGGTCGTTCCCGACCCGCTCGATGAATTTCTCTTTATACTCCGCGACGGTATCTTCGTCCGCCTGCCCGCCCGGGGTCAGAGCGGCGATGCGGGCCAGCAGTTTCTGGTACGCCTGGGACGCGTTGTCCAGATTCTCCCAGGAGAACTCCAGACTCTTGCGGTAGTGGGACTGGAGGCAGAAGAAACGGAAGGCCAGCGGGTCGTATCCCTTTTCCTCCAGCAGGGACAGCGTCAGAAACTCCCCGCTGGACTTGCTCATCTTGTCCCCGTTCGTGTTCAGATGATGCACGTGCATCCAGCAGCCGCACCAGGGGTGGCCCAGATAGGCCTCCGACTGGGCGATCTCGTTGGTGTGGTGGGGAAAGGCGTTGTCGATCCCGCCGCAGTGCAGGTCCAGATATTCCCCGCAGTATTTCATGCTGATGCAGGAGCACTCGATGTGCCAGCCGGGATAGCCCGTGCCCCAGGGGGAGTCCCACTTCAGCGCCTGGTCCTCGAATTTGGATTTTGTGAACCACAGGACGAAATCGTTCGGATTGCGCTTGTTGGCGTCGGCCTCCACGCTGTCCCGCACGCCAACGGCCAGCGCGTCCTCGTCGTGCCGGGAGAAGACATAGTAATTTTCCAGCTTGGATGTGTCGAAATAGACGTTGCCGCCGGCGACGTACGCGTACCCGGTGTCAATCAGGCGGGAGATGACCCGGATATACTCGTCGATCATGCCCGTGGCGGGCTGCACCACGTCCGGCCTGCGGATATTCAGCTTCCTGCAGTCGTCGAAAAAGGCGTCCGTATAGAAGCGGGCGATCTCCATGACGGACTTGTGCTCCCGCTTCGCCCCCTTCAGCATCTTATCCTCCCCGGTGTCGGCGTCGGAGGCCAGGTGTCCCACGTCGGTGATATTCATGACATGGTACACCTGATAGCCTTCATAGCGGAGGAATTTATCCAGCACGTCCTCCATGATATAGGTCCGCAGATTGCCGATGTGGGCGTAATGGTATACGGTGGGCCCGCAGGTGTACATGGTGATCCGGCCCTCCTGCCGGGGTGTAAGGGGCGCCTTTTTCCGGGTGGCGGAATTATACAGGATCATGAACGATCACTCTCCTTTCCGCCGTCCTCGGGCAGACGGCGTTCCAGTTCTTCCACGCGGTCCTGGAGGGCCTGCAGCTCCTTCATGACCGGGTCGGGGATATGGATCTGGTCCACCTGGGAGGCGTAATCCACCCGCTCCCCGGAGATACGGACCACCCGTGCGGGGACGCCCACGGCGGTGGCGTTTGCGGGCACCTCGTCCAGTACGACGGCGTTGGCCGCGATGCGCGCGTTGTCGCCCACGTGGAAAGGCCCCAGAACTTTGGCACCGGTGGAGACCAGGACATTATTCCCAAGCGTGGGATGGCGCTTGCCGTGCTCCTTTCCGGTGCCGCCCAGGG
>JAJQAH010000077.1:39887-41664 GCA_021203885.1 Oscillospiraceae bacterium
TTATTCCCAAGCGTGGGATGGCGCTTGCCGTGCTCCTTTCCGGTGCCGCCCAGGGTGACGCCGTGGTAGAGAAGGCAGTCGTCCCCGATTTCGGCGGTCTCGCCGATCACGATCCCCATCCCGTGGTCGATCACCAGGCGGCGTCCGATCTTGGCGCCCGGATGGATCTCGATCCCGGTCCAGAAGCGGCTCCACTGGCTGACGAGCCGGGCCAGAAATTTTAAATTGTGGATATAGAGAAAATGGGCGAACCGGTGATAGATCGTGGCGTGGACCCCTGAATAAAGCAGAAAGATTTCCAGACGGCTGCGGGCCGCAGGGTCACGGTCCTGATAGGCTTTCAGGGTCTCTCCCAGTCTGGTCATGACAGGCCTCCTTTCCGGCGGGCGCGGCAAAAAAACCGCCTCCCATCCCCGGGGGGATGAGAGGCGGCGTAAATCTGCCGCGGTTCCACTCTCATTTATTACTTAAAGACAATGCCGCAAAATTTGCGGCTACGGCTGTCGGCCGGGGGGCATCCAAATCCCCCTCGCTCCCGGGCGCACTTTCACGGCTCTGCCGGCGGACACGCTTTCAGCCTGGGCGTATCCTCTCTGTCCCGGCATCCGAAACTTTCGTTTCAAAGCCGCTACTCTTCCCGTTCTTCGCGATATGTTGTTGTCCCGGCGCCGCCGGGCGCCTTGTGTAAAGGTATCTTACCACGCCGCGAAAGGCGTGTCAATCCTTTTTCTCGTTCGGATTTTTTGCTCCGAAAGGGCAGGCATGATCCGAAACCCGGTCAGGGGCAGATGGATGTGCCGCCGTCCGCCATCAGGCTCTGGCCGGAAACAAACCGGCTGTCAGGGCCGCTGAGGAACGCCACGATCGGAGCGATATCCTCTTCCGGATTCCCCATCCGCCCCATGTTCGTTTTTGCCATCTCGGCAGCGTAAGTATCCGGGAATTTTTTAGCCCATTCCACGGCCGCCGGTGACTCGGCGCTTGGAAGAACGCAGTTCACGCAGATACCGTATTTGCCCCATTCGCTGGCGGCCACCTTGGTCAGCCCACGGACCGCTTCCTTGTTGGACGCGTAGGCCAGCTGTCCGGGAATTCCGAACATCCCAGTAGCGGAGGCAAAGTTGATGATCCGGCCTTCGTTCTGCTCCTTCATGTACGGGAAGCAGGCCTGCATAAAGAACAGGGAGCCGATACAGCCGCTGTTCCAAGACAGGAGCATGGACTCATAGGTCGTCTCCTCCACCGGCGCGGCCGGTCCCGTGGCCTGCGCGTTGTTAACCAGCACGTCCACCGTGCCGAAGGCCCCGACAGTCTCAGCGACTACTTCCTTGACCCGTGCCTGATCCGCCGAGTCGCAGGAAAGAGCAAGGCCCTCCCCGCCCAGTTTTCGGATCTCTTTCATCGTCTCGTCAATGGGCGCCTGCCGGCGCCCCGTGATGACTACCTTCGCACCGCGCTTTGCCAGGCACAGCGCGATGCCTCTTCCGATGCCCTGACCGCCTCCGGTCACAATGGCGACTTTCTCGTTCAGCTGTTTCATAAAAATCCTTCTTTCTCTTTTCTTTCGTATATTTTGTCGGGAACCCAGCCGCGGGCGGGGCCCCGTATATACCGTATTTCCGGTGCCGGTGCCAGAACGGACCCGGCCTTTTCCCCGGCCGTACTTCCGCCGTGCGGGCGGAAGCCGGGAATATTTTTAAAATACATAAAATACATATTTACTTTTTCGGCCGAAAGTGTTAAAGTAATGGTATCCTGTTCGCGAAAAGCGAACCAT
>JAJQAH010000066.1 GCA_021203885.1 Oscillospiraceae bacterium
GTATACAGGCAGTCGGTATTGTCGGCGATCACGATCTCGGAACCGAAATCCTTCTTTTCGATGAGATCTTCCACGATCCACTTCACGGCATTGAAACCGCTGCCGGTAATGTAATAGTTGGAGCGGCCCAGACGGGCGTTGAGTTCAAAATAGCGGTAGGAATCGTCCCGGGGGTCGTGCTTGATATCGAAGTTGGCGAAACCGGTATACCCCACATATTCCAATAATCTTTTCGCGTGCTCCATCACGGGCAGATTGACCCGGTTGATAATGGCGACGGGGTTGCCGATACCGTTATCCCCCTTGTCTTCCAGAAGAGTCTGTCCGAAAGCCATGAAGCGTACTTTTGCGTTGCGGTCGCAGTAACAGGTCAGAATACGCATCTCGGTATCGTCACCGGGGATGAACTCCTGCAGCAGGAATTTACCGTCGTAGCCGCTGCCTCGCACATCTTCCAGCACTTTATTCAGCTGTTCCGGGGTATCCAGGCAGAACACTTTTTTCTTGCCCGGGAATTCCGAATAGTGATAAAGAGCCGAGGATGCGGGCTTGGCGATCACCGGATAGGGGAAAGGAAGCTCCAGCTTCTCGGGCGGGTTTTGAAAGTCGTATATATAGGTTTTGGGATAGGGCACGCCCACCTCGTCACAGAGTTCATAGAAACTTTCTTTCAGGACGAGCCGGTTCAGCAGTTCCTCCGAAACATAGGGGATCAGATAGTACGGTTCCAGCTGCGCACGGTTCTCGACGACCAGACGGATATACCAGTCTCCGCACGCCAGCAAGAGCAGCTTTTTGTCCTTTCCCCGCTCCTGTGCGAGTTTCAGAAGTGTATCCAGAAAAATATCCTGCTGATCCATACCTGGTACGATAAGATTCTCAATGATCACAGAGTCGCCGCACAGACGTGAGCGCACGAGACTGATGGCGACAGATTTGATGCCGTAAGCTTCATGAAAAGAGCGGGCCAAACTGTAGGTATTGATGTCTCCGCCCAGGATCACGGGCAGAAAATCACGTTCCTGAAATTCCATATTAAAAACTCCTTTTCTGGCATCCTTTTTAAGATGTTTCCCGGATCCGTTCCCGGATATCTGTGCCCCTGAATGCAATCGCCTGGAATGTCCCGTTGATCCGGGATACAATCTGAGGGGTGTAACGTCCGCGCAGTTCCGCAGGGGTCAGGTTCGATGAGATGACGGTCCGGCGGTGCGAAGTCATCCGGGAGTTGATCAGGGTATACAGCGCTTCCTGTATGAAGGGAGTTACAAGCTCGGTGCCCAGATCATCCAGGATAAGCAGGTCACAGAACAGATAGCGATGTGTCTCATCCCTGGCATCCTGCAGATCTTCCTGGCTCTTGGAGAATTTTCTGGCTTCAAAGGCCGAGAAAATATTGGTGGCGGTATCGTATACAACGGAAAAACCTTTTTCCGAGACGACGCGGGCGATACAGGCCGACAGGAAAGTCTTCCCGAGCCCGGGGGCCCCGTACAGATACAGATTGTCAACGGGGAAGTCACCGAAATGATCCGCGTACTGACGGCATGCATTGAATACCATAGCCATAGATTCCCGCGGGGATGTTCCCCCGCCGGGATCGGGAACGTCAGAATAGTAATCCAGACGGAACGTCTCAAATGTCTGTGACCCGAGATCCAGAAGCTTGGACAACTCGGCCAGCTGTTCTTTTGCGCACAGATCCTGAAGACACTGGCACATCTGGGAGCCGCGCCAGCCCTTATCTCCGCAAAGCGGACAGAAAGGCTTCAGGTCCAGCGCGTCAGCCGGCAGGCCGGCAGACTGAAGCAGGCTGTCCCGCTCCGCCTGAAGAGCCAGATTCTCGTCCCGCAGGGCCTCGATTTTCCCCGTCGGATCACCTCCGCTGAAGGCGGCACGCGCGATCTTCGGCAGGGTCTGTCGAAGCCGGGCGTCGATTTTCAGAACTTCCGGGGCATTCTTTTCAACGAGAGCACGGCGCTTCTCTAGATCCGCTTCACTTTGCTGGCGGCGTTTTTCAAGCTGCTCGGTCGCCCGCTGCAGCACAGCCGCGTCGTAAGCCATATTTGAAATCCTCCTTCCTTAGGGGGATGGGTGGTCTTTGGAGAACTGCTCCAGCCAGGCAAGATCTTTTTTCAGGCGCTCCTCGTTCTCCTCCGGCGTAACGGTAGATACCTGCCGGCTCTTGCTCGGCCGGTCTTTTGCCTCAATATCGGCTACCGTCAGCAGTCCCTTGCCGTACCAGCTTTTTAAAATGGAGTTCATGTAGGGCCAGTTGAGATCCTGCTTTTTCATGACCGTGCGTTCATAGGCCAGGCGGATGGCGTCATCGGGAAAGCCCATTTGGATCCAGGAATCAATATATTCCCGCTCCCTGTCCAGAGGCGGGCGGTTTTTAATATTCAGCAGAGGGAGAAGAGTACGCTCCCTTGCCCGAAGGTCATTCTGTGACCGGAGATAATCTTCGGCGGCCTCGATGGTATCCAGGCCCAGCCGCTGCCATTTGTATGCGGTCCGCTTGATCTCGGACATACGGGGGGCGCGGCCGGATCCGTATTTTTCCTGGGCTTCCTGGATGCACCAGGTCAGAAGGAGCAGAATGACTTCCGCAGGCATAGCCAGGTAGTCGTAAATTTCGTAGAGAGATTTCAGGTCGCTTCCGGAGAGCTTCTTACCCAATCTCTGCTCGGTCAGCTGGTATAGCCCGTTAAAGGTGCTTTCCGAATCCAGCGCCTGGATCAGGTCGGACTGGGTATAATCCGGGACATCGGTGTTCTCCGGCGCGGCTGTTTCAGGTGGCGGGGACGGGACGGAAAAAAGGCCCATTTCAGAGAGGCGCTGCCAGGCGGCGTTTGACCGCTCCCGGTTCCAACGCAGAGATTTACGCGCCGCCTCCGGATCGTTATACCGAAGAAGCGCAAGATAGTACAGTGACGCATCCCCCTCACCGGCCGAGAGCAGCTTGTCGGCAGTCTGGGCGGAAAGAGAAAGGATCTGATCCACTAAATAGTCTGCTATAATGTCCGCCTCCCTGCCGTTAAAAATATACCCGTGCTCTTATTGTACACGAAAATCCCGCCGCCGTAAACACCGGAAAGGGAGGATCCTGATCGGAGAAAATACCGCGGCCGCCGCGGAATATACACAACGGACGCCTTTCTTCGCGTATTCCACAAAGAAAGGCGGCCGCTTGTTCTGTGCAGATCTCGGATTCTCTCAGGAATCTTCTTTCACCGCAGGACTGGAACCGGGACCGGGCACGGGGACGCTTTCGCACAGGTCCCGGAACTCGTCGCCGGTCATCGTCTCGTGTTCCAGCAGGAAATCGGCCACCGCATCCAGCCTGGCGCGCTGGACCGTCAGGATCGACCGGCAGTGCTCAAGTGCCTCTTCGATAATAGTGTGGATCTCCTCATCGATGATGCCCGCGATCTCTTCCGAATACGTGCGGGACTGTGCCATCGACCGGCCGATAAAGACCTCGTTGCTGGATGACTCAAACTGGATGGTACCCAGTTTTTTGCTCATACCGTATCTGGTGACCATCGACCGGGCAATGGAGGTCGCCTGTTCGATGTCATTGGAGGCACCCGTGGAGATATCCTTCATGGCGATCTCTTCGGCCGCCCGGCCGCCCAGACAGACCGTGATCCTTTCGGTCAGTTCCAGGCGGGACAGGAAGCTCTTATCCTCCTGCGGCAGGGAAATGGTCATGCCGCCGGCGGCGCCTCTGGGAACGATGGAGATCTGGTGGACCGGGTCGGCGGTCTCCAGCGCGTTGATGACCAGCGCGTGACCGGCCTCGTGGTAAGCTGTCAGCTTTTTGGCGTGTTCGCTGACCACTTTGCTTCTCTTTTCCGGTCCGGCGATCACCTTGATCACGGCCTCCTGCAGGTCCTCGTTGGTGATTACCAGTTCCCCTTTTCTGGCGGCCAGCAGGGCGCCTTCGTTCATCAGGTTTTCCAGATCCGCACCGGTGAATCCGGAGGTCGCCTTGGCGATATCTGCGAGGGAAACGTCGTCGGCCAGCGGTTTATTCCGGGAATGAATGCGCAAGATCTCTTCCCGTCCCTTGATATCCGGGTAACCCACATAGATCTGCCGGTCAAAACGGCCGGGCCTCAGCAGAGCGGGATCCAGGATGTCCACCCGGTTGGTGGCCGCCAGGACGATCACGCCCTCGTTATGGGAAAATCCGTCCATTTCCACGAGCAGCTGGTTCAGAGTCTGTTCTCTCTCGTCGTGGCCGCCGCCGAGACCTGTGCCGCGCTGCCGCCCGACCGCGTCGATCTCGTCGATAAAGATGATGGCGGGCGACTCTTTTTTCGCCTGTTCGAACAGATCCCGGACACGGGAAGCACCGACACCTACATAGAGCTCCACGAAGTCGGAGCCGGAAATGGAAAGGAAGTGAACATTCGCTTCTCCGGCAACCGCGCGGGCCAGCAAAGTCTTACCGGTGCCCGGAGGACCGACCAGCAGGATCCCTTTCGGGATACGGGCCCCGAGGCTGATGAAGCGCTGGGGGTCACGGAGGTATTCCACGACCTCCTCCAGTTCGGCCTTTTCCTCGTCCTCTCCGGCCACGTCATTGAAAGTGACCCGCTTGTCCGATTCATCCAGCGAGTGGGTGCGGGCCCTGCTGAAGCGGGCCGGATTTGCTCCGCCGCCTGCGCCGCCGCCGGCCGAGCGGCGCATGAAGAAATACATCAGAGCGATAAAGATGATAATGATGATCACATAGGGGATCATGCTGACCCACCACGGAGTGGTTGCGCTTTCCTTATAGTTATAGTCTTCAATAATCCCTTCCTGCCACTGCTCATCGATCAGATCATGCATATCTTCATAGAAAACGTCGAAATCGGCCAGCGGATATTTCACTTCCGTATCCGACAATTCCACATTCTTCCCGGAAGAATCCTTCTCCCAGAGCCGCAGAGTGATAGAATCTCCGTCCGTTTCGAAATAGCCGACTTGCTCCTGCTCGAACAGGGCACGCAGATCGGCGTAAGTCTCTGACGATTTGCTGCTGCCGGAGCTCGTCAGCACGATAAAGAGAACGACGATGACCAGTATGATCAGGATATATATGATCCAGTTGCGCGAGCCAGAACGTTTCAAACGACGACACTTCCTTCCAGCTGAAAATGAATACATGGCCCGGGAAAAAGAAACCGTACGGCCGGGCCCGTAAGATGCTGAGAATCAGGTATTGTCGGAGCTGTAGACCTCCGGTTTTAAAATACCTATATAAGGCAGATTGCGATATTGCTCCCCGTAATCCAGGCCATAACCGACCACAAAGACATCGGGGATAGAGAAGCCTGAGTAATCCGCATGAACCTCCCGGGTCCGGCGATCCGGTTTGTCCAGAAGCGTACACAGGCGGAGAGATGCGGGCTTGCGGGCCAGCAGGAGCTGGTTGAGAGAATACAGAGTATTTCCGCTGTCCAGAATATCCTCCACGACCAGAATATCCCGTCCGGTGATATTCTCGGAAAGATCCTTCAGGATCTGGACACGGCCCGATGAGGTCGTGCTGTTTGCGTAAGAAGAAACGGCCATAAAATCCACTGTACAGGGAAGGGGAATGGATCGGCACAGATCCGACATAAAAACGAAAGAACCCTTTAAAATACCTACCAGAATAAGGGATTTTCCGGCATAATCTTCCGAAATGGCTTTTCCCATTTCCTGTACTTTTTGTTTCAGCTGATCTTCAGAAATCAGGACGCGTTCAATGTCTTCTTCCAAAATCAAGAATCCCTTTCCCAGTGAATTTCCACGGCGGCCTGACCCGGCCGGGCGAGCCGGCTCTCCTCCGGGCCCAGCCCGGCTACAGCCAGCACACCGGTATCATCTGCCAGAATGGGAAGGCTTTCCCGCTGCCTGGCGGGGACCTTCACCTCGATCAAAAGTTTTTTCAATGATTTTCTCGGGCGGCCCGGAAGCTTTATGCAGTCCCCGGCCTGTCGGGAGCGGATGACGGGCCGGTCAGCCAGCGCCTTTCGGTCCAGGTAGATCGTGCCATCAGCCGCCTGAGAAGGACAGTCTGTTTTTCTGCTTGAAAGGGTCCATCCGTCCCAGGATGTTTTTCCGTCCCAGTCGACGGGGACAGGATCCAAGATCCGGGCGGAAGGTGTGTCCGGTGAGATAATCAGATCCTGATACTCTCGTCTGACAACGAATCCGGGCAGGCTGATCTGAGCGGAGGGACAGTCATTTTGGCAGAGAGCGATCATATCATTCAGCTTTTGAGCGGTAAAATCAGATCCGGCCCCGGCCTGTTCCAGCAGTTTGCGGACGGTCCTTGCGCGCAGGGAAGGCGGAAGCTGGAGCAGGTCATTTACGGGGACCCGCAGAGCGGATCCCTCGAATGTCGACAGCCTGTCTGCCTGAGCGGAAGCTGCGTCATCCAAAAACCGGGCATCTTCTCTCAGCCGCCCGGCGGCAGAGGAGATAGATTCGACGGCCCGGGGATTGATCTGTTCCAGCATCGGCATGATCTGCAGACGCAGAAAATTACGGGAGTAGGCACTGTCGAAATTGCTGGAGTCCTCTGTATGGGAGAGATCATGGGCCTCACAGTACGCCTCGGTCTCACTGCGCGTACAATTGAGCAGCGGCCTGACTATGATTCCCCGGCGAGGCGGGATGCCGGTCAGGCCCTGAAGCCCCGAACCCCTGAGGAGATGAAGCAGGACGGTCTCGGCATTGTCGTTGGCGGTGTGGGCGGTCGCGATACGGTCCGCCCCCAGATCCCGGGCCGCTTTCTCCAAAAACTCATACCGCATGCGGCGGGAGGTTTCCTCAATGCCGCAGCCTCGGGAACGAGCGGTTTCAGCCACCGGCCCGCTGCCCGTGACCAGGGGAATATCTCTCTCCCGGCACCATTCCTGTACGAATTCCTGGTCCCGCATTGATTCCGCGCCCCGCAGCTGATGATTGTAATGGGCGGCAGCCAGAGAGAATCCTTCCTGAGAGGCGAGCGTCCACAGCATATGAAGCAGACAGATGGAATCCACGCCTCCGGATACGGCGCACAGGACCAGCCCGCCTTCCGGAAGCATCTGATATTCCTCAGCCAGCTTCAGCAGCCGCCGGATCATTCGCCGTCCTCATCATATCTGCGCTCGATGGAACGGAAGACCGTAAAGTCGGGGACCCACTGCAGACTTATGGAGCCGGTCTCACCATGACGGTTCTTTGCGATCAGACAGGTAGCGACATTGCGGTTTTCGGTATTCTCATCGTAATAGTCTTCCCTGTGGAGGAACAGGACCACATCGGCATCCTGTTCAATGGCTCCGGATTCCCGCAGATCTGACAGCCTGGGCATCCGTACCCGGCCCTCCTTTTCGTTGGAGCGGGACAGCTGTGCGGCACAGATGACGGGCACCTCAAGTTCTTTTGCCATGATCTTCAAAGCCCTTGAAATGTCGGAAACCGCCTGCTGGCGGTTTTCGTTGGCATAGGGTTTTCCTCCGGCAGACTGCATCAGCTGCAGGTAATCCACGACCACCAGACCGAGGTTGTCCACGCGGCGGCAGGCGGCATTCATATCCGCCACGGTCAGAGAGGGATTGTCATCCAGCAGGATGTTGGTGTGGGACAGTGACGCAGCCGCGGTCCCGATGCGGTTCCAGTCATCCATATTCAGCCCCCGGCCGGAGATCAGCTTCTGGTTTTCCACAAAACATTCACTTGAGATCAGCCGCATGGCCAGCTGCTCTCTGGACATTTCCAGGGAAAAAACGGCCACTGCCTTGTTAGATGTTTTCCCGACATTGAGGGCGATATTCATGACAAAGGAAGTCTTTCCCATACCAGGCCTACCGGCAATGATAATCAGGTCGGAGGGGTTCAGACCAATGATATGCCGGTCCAGATCCTGAAGGCCGGTGGACAGCCACGGAGAGGCACTGTCTTCCGACGCCAGCTGGTCCAGACGCTCATAGACAGTTTGGATCGTGGTGGAGATATGTTCCAGGCCTCCGACAGACCGGCCGCTGCGGATTGAATAGATTTTTTGCTCCGCCGCTTCAAGGACCTCAGAACCGGTGCCCTCCCCGGTCTGAATCATCCCTGTGATATCATCTGCGGCCGTGGCTACCTGGCGCAGCATGGATTTATCCCGTACAATCAGGGCGTACTCCCGCACATTGGCGGAAGTAGGTGTAATCTCCATCAGCTGAAGCATGTATTTTTCGGTGACATTCTCCTGATAGAGGCCGTCCTGACGCATTTGCTCCAGGACAGTTACCAAGTCGACGGGAGAAGACATCTCCATCATCCGGTAGATCGTCTGAAAAATTTCCCGGTTCTGAGGCAGATAAAAATCATCTGGCTTTAAAATGGAGATGACTTCCGGGATGCAGCTTTCGTCGATCAGCATGGAACCCAGCACAGCCTGCTCCGCTTCGGTACTGTGAGGTATTTGTTTTGAAAGCAGTTCAGAGGAGGAAAGTTCCGCCATTCCGTCTCACCATCCTGTTCCCGGGAAAGTCAAAAATCATTCTTCACGGACCTGAACGTTGACCGTTGCGGTCACATCATGGCCCAGTTTGGCCTTGAGCTGATAACTGCCGCAGGCTTTAATGGGTTCATCCAGCACCAGCTTGGATTTGTTGATCTCTATGCCGTGCTGATCTTTCAGGGCATCGGAGATCTCCTTTGTGGTCACCGCTCCGAAGAGACGGCCCCCATTGCCGGCTTTTGCAGTAATACAAACCGTGAGATCTTTCAGCTGATCCGCTGTGTCCCGGGCCTGAGCGGCCTCCTCGGCGATCTGAGCCTGTCTGGCTTTTTCCTGAAGTTTCATCGTGTTTAAATGATCAGCGGTGGCTTCCACGGCCAGCTTTTTGGGCAGCAGAAAATTTCTGGCGTAGCCGTCGGAGACTTCCACCAGCTGGTTTTTCTTACCCTTTCCCTTGACATCTTCCAGTAAAATGACTTTCATAAAAATTTTCCGGCACGGGAACGCATTGCCTTCAGGCAGTGGAGGGAGTGCCGTTCTCCTTTCTGCAAGCTGACAAATCCGGAAAGGAAATCATCCGTCCGTCCCGCGAAGCTGAGAATCCCGCTGCCGGACAGATCATTCCTCGGAAAAATAAAGATCGATAGCCTGTGTCAGCTGTTCGGCTGCGGACTGCATGGAGCCTGATATCTGAGCTCCGGCCGAGGTGGCGTTTCCGCCCCCGCCCAATTTTTCCAGAATCAGCTGAACATTGACATCTCCGACACTGCGGGCGGAGATATAGGCGAAATCTCCCTCCGGATATAAAACGAAGGAAGCCAGGATTCCCGAAATGTTTAAAAGCTCATCGGCGGCCGTTGCCGCAGTAGTACGGCTTACCGTGTGGGGAACGGCTGCAATGGCAATGTCCGGCCGGTACAACTGGGCTTTCTGAATGATATCATATCGGGCAATCGTGCCGTCCAGGTCGCTCTGGAAATACTGGCGCAGATTGCCCGGATCTGCGCCGGCGCGGCGCAGAAAAGCGGCTGCCTCAAACGTCCGCCCGCCGGTGTGCATGGTAAAGTGTTTTGTATCCAGCACGATACCGGCCAGCAGGGCTTCTGCCTCGGCTCTGAGGAGATCCGCGGGTTCAAGGAGATACTGTAAAAGCTCAGAGACCAGCTCGCTGGCGGAAGAGGCATAGGGCTCATGGTAAGTTAAAGCGGCATTGGCAATATAAGAGGCGGACCTGCGATGATGGTCGATTACCGCCGTTTTATTACTGGCCATCAGCAGATCCTGGGACAGGACCTGAGAGGGGCTGTTGGTGTCCACCACCACAAGCAGAGAAGAAGCGTCCGCTTTCTGCAGTGCCTCCTGAGGGGAAATGAAATGATCCAGATATTCCGGCAGGGAAGACAGGCGGGCCAGCATTTCATCAGCGGGAGACGCTGTGTCTTCCTTTAAGATATAAGTGGGGGTCCCGCGCTTGCGTGCGATGGCATATACACCGGCCGCCGCGCCCACGCAGTCAAAATCGGCATTGCGGTGGCCCATAATAAA
>JAJQAH010000014.1 GCA_021203885.1 Oscillospiraceae bacterium
CGAAGGCCCGGTTCTTGACAGGGAAAGTCGGATGTCGTATACTTATTTTAGCTACTGAGCTTGGAAGAAAGTCAATGCGGCCGACCGCGGCCGCCCGGTGAAAATCCGGCACTGTCTCAGCAACCGTGAAGCCAACGAAAGACAGCGGGAGGGCACGGCTCCGTCCCGCAGATGTCACTGGACACGGCCCTGCCTTGCAGAAATGGCCGCCCGGGAAGACAGCCGAGTAGGGATCCCATTACGGGAACGGGCTAAGTCGGGATATTTCCAAGTTCAATGTCGAAGACGGTTGTACGCTCTGGGTAAGCGGACGAACTCTTTTTTTCGGTGGTTTTTAAATTTTTGTGAAAGTGAGGAAGCAGTATGTGTGCAGAAAAGGCAGACAGTCAGACTTTGAAAGAAGTTACCTTTGACGAGTTTGAACCGCCCAGCTATGAGAAATGGAAAGAGTCGGCGGAAGCCGCCCTGAAAGGTGCGCCTTTCGACAAAAAGATGTACACCAAGACATACGAGGGCATCACACTGCGTCCGGTGTACACCTTGGAAGACGAGGTGCCGGAAAATGATGTGCCGCCCGGATGCGCTCCCTACGTGAGAGGAACGGACGCGGCGGGGTACATCAAGCAGCCGTGGAAGATCTCCCAGTATGTGAATGCCGTTCTTCCGGAGGACGCCAACGCCGCCCTGAAGGAAGAGATCGACCGGGGCAGCCAGGTGATCCACCTTGCGCTGAACCGGGGGACGATCGAATGCCGGGACGAGCTGAATCCGGAGGACAAGCACGGGATCCATATGGTCAATCTTCAGGACTTCCAGACGACGGTGGAAGGTCTAAAATTCAGCGAGTGGCCTGCCGAGATCCAGTGCGGCGCCAGCGCGGTGCCCATGCTGGGCATGCTCGCGGCCCATCTGAAAAAGAAAGATGCGTGGGACAAGAGGGAAAAGGTATCCGGTTACATCGGAGCCGACCCCATCGGGTATCTGATCCACGAGGGGAACCTCCCCTGCTCGCTGGACACCCTGTATGACGAAATGGCTCTGGCTGCCCGCTGGGCCGAAAAGAATATGCCCGGATGCCGGACAGTTCTGATCAGCAGCGACTGCTATCACAACGGCGGCGCCAATGACGTGCAGGAAGTGGCCTACTGCATCAGCACCGCGATCGAGTATATCGATGCCCTGATGGCCAGGGGACTGACCATCAGCGAGGCGGCCGGCCAGATCGCGTTCTCCTTCTCCCTGGGGGCCAACTACTTTATGGAGATCGCGAAGCTGAGAGCCGTGCGCAAGATCTGGGCGCAGGTCATCGACGCGTACGGCGGCGATGCCGAGGACCAGAAGATCTGTGTACTGGCCCGCACCTCCGCATTTACCACTTCCGCCATTGATCCCTATGTCAATGTCCTGAGGGCCACCACCCAGACATTCTCCGGGGTGATAGGCGGACTGCAGAGCCTGACCGTGACGCCTTTCGACGAGGCGGTACGGGAGAGCAACGACCAGGCACGCCGGATCGCCCGGAATATCCAGATCATGTTCCGGGAGGAGTTTGACCTGCTGGAGCCGGTGGAC
This sequence comes from Oscillospiraceae bacterium, assembly GCA_021203885.1. GTDB lineage: Bacteria > Bacillota > Clostridia > Oscillospirales > Oscillospiraceae > JAJPXI01. The sequence continues at coordinate 1,573 of JAJQAH010000014.1, forward strand.
CCGGCCGGCGGATCCTGGTATGTGGAGAACCTGACAAAGGAACTGGGCCAGGCGATCTGGGAGCAGATCCAGAAGACAGACGCTGCGGGAGGGATCCTTCAGCAGCTGAAAGACGGCGAGGCTCAGAAAGCCGTGGCAGAGATCCTGGATTCCCGCAGACAGAAGCTGGCTACCCGGGCGGACCGGGCGGTCGGTGTCAATATGTACGCCAACATGCTGGAAGAGCCTCTGGACCCGAACGGGCACAGCGCCGAGGAACTGGCAGAGATCCGCGGCGAGGCGGTCAAAAAGGCGCAGGAGGCCGCGCAGGACTGCGGGCAGGAGCTGGAAAAACTGGATCCGGACGGCCGGAGCGAAGAGCAGGATGTGATTTCCGACGCGGCGGACGCGTTCCTGGCCGGAGCTACGCTCCAGCAGGTGCGCCAGGCCCTGAACGGCTCGGGAACCGGGGACATGACGGTCGAGCCCATACCGCGTGCACGCTGGACGGAACCGTTTGAGGAACTCCGCAAGAGGACGGAGGACTATGAGAAGGATACCGGGAAAACGATCGATATTTTCCTGGCGAATATGGGCCCTGTGACCCAGTATAAAGCCCGGGCCGACTTCATTACCGGATTTATGGAGGTCGCACACTTCAGGGTGCTGGGCAGCGAAAGCTTCCAGACCGTGGAGGAGGCGGCCAAAGCGGCGGTGGAGATCCCGACCAACTACATCGTGATCTGTTCCAGCGATCCCACCTATCCCGAGCTGGTACCGCCTCTGGCCAGGATGATCAAGGAAGGAAAGCCGGACGCGACGGTCTATGTGGCCGGCGCGCCGGCGCCCGAGTATAAGGATGAATATCTGAAAGCCGGGGTGGATGACTTTATTCACGTGAAATCCAACTGCCTTCAGATGTTAACGGATATTCAGAAGAAAGAAGGTGTTATCTGATGGCTGCCAAACCCAACTTCAGTCAGATCAACCTTGGGGACGATTTCTTTAAAGAACAGGGAAGCATGGAGCAGTGGAAGGCAAACATCGAGAAAGAGACCGGAAAGAGCCTGGATGAACTGCTGAAACACACCATGGAACAGGTGGATGTCAAGCCCCTGTATACGGAAAAGGATTACGAAGGGCTGCAGCATCTGGAATTTACGGCGGGCATTCCCCCGTTCCTGCGCGGACCCTATCCCACCATGTATGTTGCCCGTCCCTGGACGGTCCGTCAGTATGCCGGGTTCTCCACGGCCGAGGAGAGCAACGCCTTCTATCGGAGGAACCTGGCCGCGGGACAGAAGGGACTGTCCATCGCCTTTGACCTGGCCACCCACCGTGGATACGATTCAGACCACCCCCGTGTTGTCAGTGACGTGGGCAAGGCCGGCGTGGCCGTGGATTCCATCCTGGATATGGAGATCCTGTTCTCCGGGATCCCGCTGGATCAGATGTCGGTGTCCATGACCATGAACGGCGCCGTGCTTCCTGTGATGGCTTTCTATATCGTAGCCGCCGAGGAGCAGGGCGTGGACAAATCGGTCCTCAGCGGCACCATCCAGAACGATATCCTGAAGGAATTCATGGTGCGGAACACCTATATTTATCCGCCTGAGGCATCCATGCGGATCATCGGCGATATCTTCGCGTACACCTCCAAATATATGCCCAAATTCAACAGCATCAGCATCTCCGGCTACCATATGCAGGAGGCGGGCGCCACGGCTGACATCGAGCTGGGCTATACGCTGGCCGACGGCCTGGAATACATCCGCACCGGCATCAAGGCGGGCCTTTCCATCGACGACTTCGCGCCCCGGCTGTCCTTCTTCTGGGGGATCGGAAAGAACTACTTTATGGAAGTGGCCAAGATGCGTGCGGCGCGCGTGCTGTGGGCCAAGATCGTCAAACAGTTCAATCCGCAGAAAGAGAAGGGCATGGCTCTCCGGACACATTCCCAGACATCCGGCTGGAGTCTGACTGCGCAGGATCCTTATAACAATCTGGCACGCACCTGTGTGGAAGCCATGGCCGCCGCGATGGGGCATACCCAGTCGCTGCACACCAACGCGCTGGACGAAGCCATCGCCCTGCCGACGGATTTTTCCGCGCGCATCGCCCGGAACACGCAGCTGTACATCCAGGACGAGACCAGCGTCTGCAAGGTCATCGATCCGTGGGGCGGTTCCTACTATGTGGAGGCCCTGACGGATTACCTGATCCGCAGCGCCTGGGCTCACATCCAGGAAGTGGAAGAGCTCGGCGGCATGTCCAAGGCCATCGACACCGGACTGCCCAAAATGCGTATCGAGGAGGCCGCCGCCCGCCGTCAGGCGCACATCGACTCGGGCAACGAGAAGATTTTGGGTCTGAACTATTACGAGCTGGAGCATGAAGACCCGATCGATATCCTGGAAGTCGATAATACCGCCGTACGTGAAGCGCAGCTGGCCCGTCTGGAGAAACTGCGCGCCAACCGGGATCCCGTGATCGTGCAGGAGAAGCTGGACGCGCTGACTCACTCCATGGAGACCGGGGAAGGCAATCTGCTGGAGCTGGCCGTGGAGGCGGCGAGAGCCCGGGCCAGTCTCGGAGAGATCTCCTATGCGATCGAAAAGGTCTGCGGACGTCATAATGCCGTCATCCGTTCCATCTCGGGTGTCTACAGCAGCGAATTCTCCGATGACGAGGTCATCGAGGAAGTCCGGAAGATGACGGACGAGTTCGAGCAGAGAGAAGGCCGCCGGCCCCGCATCCTGATCGCAAAGATGGGTCAGGACGGCCACGACCGCGGCGCGAAAGTCGTGGGAACGGCTTACGCGGATATGGGCTATGACGTGGATATGGGCCCGCTGTTCCAGACGCCCGAAGAAGTGGCGCAGGACGCGGTGGACAATGACGTGCATATCGTAGGCATGAGTTCTCTGGCCGCCGGACATAAGACGCTGCTGCCGCAGCTGGCGGAGGAGCTGGAAAAGCGCGGGCGCGGCGATATCATGATCGTCGCCGGCGGCGTCATCCCCGCGCAGGATTACCAGTTCCTGTATGACCACGGTGCGACCTGTATTTTCGGACCCGGCTCCATTATTCCGGTCTGCGCCAAGGAGATGCTGGAAAAGCTGAACCAGCGGCTGGCGGCTGCCCGAGTCTGATATTATGACGGACACGTATAAGCCGGAGTGGGTACCGGAGCAGGGCGGCGAAGGTTTCGCCACTCAGGTGATGCGTGGCGTAAAAGATACGGAAGAAAAGAAACCCGCCGCCCCGGCCCACGGGCCCGCCAGCCTGACGGCCCAGGACTATATCGACGGCGTGCTTCGGGGGGACCGCATGATCCTGGCCCGGGCGATCACCATAATCGAAAGCAACGCGCCCCAGCATGCAGAGCTCGCCCAGGAGATCATCCAGGGGATCCTGCCCCACACGGGAAAGTCCCGGCGGATCGGGATCACCGGCGTGCCCGGCGCCGGGAAGAGCACTTTCATCGAGGCGCTGGGCTGTATGCTGTGCGACCAGGGGAGCAAGCTGGCTGTGTTGGCCGTGGACCCGAGCAGTCCCATTTCCCGGGGAAGCGTCCTGGGAGACAAGACGCGGATGGAAAAGCTGTCGCGCAGCCCCAATGCCTTTATCCGGCCGTCACCCTCCGGGGGACGGCTCGGAGGCGTGGCCCGGAAGAGCCGGGAGACGATCCTGCTGTGCGAAGCGGCCGGATATGACAATATCCTGGTGGAGACCGTCGGCGCGGGCCAGGGAGAAACCACCGTGCGTTCCATGGTGGATTTCTTCATGGTGCTGGTCATAACCGGAGCGGGCGACGAGCTGCAGGGCATCAAAAAAGGCGTGATCGAACTGGCTGACGCCATTCTGGTCAACAAGGCCGACGGGAATAATCTACAGCGCGCGCTGAGCGCACGGTCGGAATATGAGCAGGTGCTGCATCTTCTGCGCCCCGCCACGGAAGGATGGCATCCCGGGGCATATACCTGTTCCGCGCTGAACGGAGACGGGGTCAAGGATTTCTGGGATGTGATCATGGAGTTCTTCGGGCAGATGGAAGAAAACGGTCAGATCATGTCCCGCCGGCGTGAGCAGGAATGGGAATGGGTGCAGGAGCTGGTCTGGGAGCATTTCCAGGATGAGATGAAAAACAATCCCGAGATCAGCCGTTGCATGCAGGAAACGCACGAGCAGATGGACGCCAACCAGATACCCGCGACGCTGGCCGTACAGAAACTGATCGACTCGGTGGACAGCAACCTGGGCCTGGAGAAAAGCTGACAGAGAAAAAAGACAACAAAAAACGGGACATCGGAGTTTTGATCCTCCGATGTCCCGTATTATTTTTCCGGCGGGGAGATTCAGCCTCCCGGAAGAGGCGTGAGACCTTTCATCAGAAGCAGGCGGCCCTGCTCAACGGATACCTCCGCAGTGCGGCCGGGCAGGGTGCGGTTGCTGATACCAAGCGGGTATTCGCTTGTCAGCTCGGCGTTTTCGAGAGGATATTCCGCGTCCCGGATGCAGACGCCCTGAGACCGCGGCTCCAGGCTGAGCACGGAAAAATAGGAGAATTCAGGGTCCACAAAGGCGGACTGCCGTGAGACGACCTGCAGGATCTCATAATCGGTTACCGCCTGGGCGGTTTTGCCTTCGGTATCCAGAAACATTAAAACGGCCAGGTTGCCGAGCGTGTGGTCTAAGCGGCCGCCGAAAGCACCCAGCAGGAGGAAATCGGTGAATCCGCGGGAAACGGCCTCTCTGGCGGCGAAAAGCAGATCCGTATCATCCTTCTCCCGGGGCAGCAGGATCACTTCCGTTTCCGGCCGGGGACCGCTGTAAGAATCGAAGTCCCCCACAGCCAGATCCGGCGTGACGCCGAGGCCCGCCAGATGGTCCAGGCCGCAGTCGCAGAAAATATAGAAATCTCCTTCGCGCAGAAGGTCCCGGATTCGGTCATAACGGCTGATGCGGGCGCCGCCGACCAGGACACACCGCCGCTGAGACGCTGAAGGGGTTAAGCTTCCCATTTATCCAGCAGCGTTCGCAGCTGGTCGGCCAGCCTGGCCAGGTCCTTGTTGGAGCGGCCGCGGCTGTCGGAAATGACCTGCTGCAGACGCTTTTCAGTCTCCAGAAGACGGTCATACGCGGGTGAAGTTTTCTCCTGCTTTTCAGCCGGCTGTTTCGGCTCCAGGACAATGCCCTGCGCCAGCATCTTGTCGGAAGCCAGATCATATACTTCCTCGTAATTCGCGGAGTGGGCGGCGAAACCGTGGTCCCGCAGTGTGGAGGCGTAGATCTCGGTGACCTCGCTGTCCCCGTGGACCACGAAAACCTGCCGGGGTTTGGGATCAAATGCCTCGGCCCAGGCCAGCAGGGCATCCCTGTCCGCATGGGAGCTGAGCCCGTGGAAGTTGATGATCTCGGCCTTGACCGCTATATCCTCTCCGAACAGGCGGACGGAGGAGGCACCGTCCAGCAGGCGCCGTCCCAGGCTTCCCACCGACTGATACCCCACGAAGACGATTGAGCACTCTTTCCGCCAGAGATTGTGCTTCAGGTGATGCCGGATCCGGCCGGCGTCGCACATACCGGAGGCCGAGATGATGACTTTCGGCGTGGGATCCGCGTTCAAGGCCTTGGATTCCTCCACCGTTTCGGCCATTTGAAGTCCGGGGAAGACAAACAGATTACCATGACTCAGTTCGGCAATGGCCTCCTCATCCAGGTAGCCGGTCAGATCCCCGGAGAAGATCTGGGTGGCCGCCTCCGCCAGGGGGGAATCCACGCAGACCTCGAAATCCGGGACGCTTTTTACCAAGCCGTCTTCCTTCATCTGCCGGATGAAGTAGAGAAGCTCCTGCGTGCGGCCCACCGCGAAAGAGGGAATGATCACGTTGCCACCGCGCCCGAGCGTTCTGTCAATGACCGCAGCCAGGTCCGCACAGTAGTCCGGATCTTCGGTGGCATCATGCAGTCGGTCGCCGTAGGTGGATTCTGTGATGACGTAATCGGCCTTATCAATCGTCTGAGGATCCCGGATAATGGGCTGATCCTTATTGCCGATATCTCCTGAAAATACCAGCTTCCGCTCCGTGTCCCCCTCGGTCAGCCACATCTCTACGCTGGCGGAACCCAGAAGGTGGCCGGCGTCCACGAAACGAATCTTAACCCCGTCCATGATCTGAACCTCCTGCCCGTACTCCATGGTTACCAGATGGGTCAGGGTATCTTCCACATCTTTCAGCGTGTAAAGCGGTTCCACCGGTTCGTTGCCGGCCCGCTGCCCCTTCTGGTTTTTCCACTGGGCGTCGCCCTCCTGAATGTGGGCGGAGTCGCGCAGCATGATATCCAGAAGCTCGCCAGTCAGCCGTGTACAGTAAATATTGCCTTTGAAGCCCTGCTTGACCAGCAGCGGGAGACGCCCGGAGTGGTCGATATGGGCGTGGGAGGAGATGACGGCATCGATCGACGTCGGATCGAAATCAAACTGGGAATTGTCCCGCTCGTCCCGGCCCTGCTGCAGTCCGCAGTCCAGTAATATTTTTTTGCCTCCGCACTCCACGCAGTGGCAGCTGCCCGTCACAGCTTTGGCGGCACCGAAAAAAGTTAATCTCATAACAGCACAGTTTCCTTTCGACAAAATATTTATACCGGGAATGGATCCCGCAGGACGATATCATTTTTTTGAATTTTATCCCATGAAAAACTGGCGACCAGCTCCTGTGGCGATACAGGGGACGCATCCGGACGAAGCCCCAGAAGAAAAGACAGGCGGCCCAGAAGGTCCTCCGGGGTAAAGAGGCGGCGCAGGTACTCCATATCCATATCCAGATCCCGCTTGGAAAGCCGACGGCCGTCCGGAGCCAGCAGCATGGGCGTATGCCAGAATGAAGCGGGACTGAAGCCAAGCGTGCCGGAAAGCCAGAGCTGCCTGGGCGTCGAGGAGAGCAGATCCCGGCCCCGGACCACATGACTGATGCCCATCATTCCGTCATCCACGGTCACGGCCAGCTGGTATGCGATGACACCATCCGACCGACGGACGATGAAATCCCCGCAGTCCTTTTCCAGCTGCTGGCTGTAAGGCCACTGTACGCCGTCCGTGAAGGAGATCGTTTCTGCCGGCACGGCGACCCGCCAGGCGGGCGGCCGTCCCTGGTCCGCCATTTTTTTACGCCGCTGATCCTGCGAGAAAGACCGGCACGGACAGGCTCCGTCGCTGCTGATATCCCCTTTATGGGGGGCGCAGGCTGCCAGCCGTTGTGAGCGGGTACACCAGCAGGGGTACAGAAGACCGAGAGATTCCAGCCGGCGAAGATAATCCATATACAGATCTTTCCGCCGGCTTTGACGGTAGGGCCCGTTTGGACCGCCGGCGCCGTATCCCTCGTCCCAGTCCAGACCGAGCCATTCCAGATCCCGGAGGATCTGTGCGGCGTATTCCTCCCGGCAGCGGTCGGGGTCCAGATCCTCCATACGCAGGATCAGCGTCCCGTCGGCACTGCGGATATCCAGCCATGCCAGAAGGGCCGCCAGCACATTTCCAAGATGCATCCGGCCGCTGGGGGTCGGGGCGAACCGGCCGCGGACTGCCTCAGTGCTCATTTCCGGTCTCAAACTTTGAAATCAGTGCCAGCTTTTTTCGGCGGGAAAGGCGTTTAATGAAAGCTTCCCGTTTCAGAGCCGCACTTCTGTCCGGCTGCGTTTCCTGATAAGCCACGGCCACAGGCCTCCGGCTCCTTGTGTATTTGGAACCTGTCCCATTATTATGCTCCTGTACCCGCCGGCAAAGATCCGTCGTGATGCCGGTATACAGCGTATCGTCCCGGCACCGCAGGATGTAAACGATGTATGGTTCCGATGCGTTACTGTGCTGGTCTACGTCCGGGGCCACGTCCGATCCCTCCGATACGGCTGAGCCGTTTTTTCTGAATTTTGCGCGGCCGAAAGATACCCCTGTTCCGGAGAAGAATCGAGGGGCTGTTTCGGCATGCAAAAAAAGACAGCACCGATCATCTAAGGTGCTGTCCTTTTTATGGTGGAGACAACAGAACTCGAATCTGTGACCTCTCGCGTGTGAGGCGAGCGCTCTACCAGCTGAGCTATGCCTCCGTATGGTGACCCGTACGAGAGTCGAACTCGTGTTACCGCCGTGAAGGGGCGGTGTCTTAACCACTTGACCAACGGGCCATAAGCACCCGGACAGAGAGATCCCTTTTTCTGCTCCACAAAAGTGAAAAATGGTAGCGGCGACTGGATTTGAACCGGTGACACCCCGGGTATGAACCGAGTGCTCTAGCCAACTGAGCTACGCCGCCAAATCGGCCCGTTCAACGGGCAAAAGATATTATACCCGACAGCACTTCATTTGTCAAGAATGGGAAACCCATTGCACTTGCTTATGCCGTATGATCTGTGGTATAC
>JAJQAH010000079.1 GCA_021203885.1 Oscillospiraceae bacterium
TCTTTCAAATTTGGAGTTGTCAATACAAAAGTCCAACAAAAACTTGACACCATCCGGGGGCAATTCTTCCCTTGCCAGATATCGTGAAATGTGGTACGATTATTAATAAGGAAAATACCGCGGAGGTGGTTTCGTGGAACTGCAGGAAGCGATGGAAAAGAGAAGGAGCATCCGTGCCTTTCAGGCGGGGTGTCCGGTGACCCGGGACGAGATCCGGGCGCTGCTGGAGGCAGCCTCCCTGGCCCCCTCCTGGAAAAACGGACAGCCGGCCCGCTACTACTGCGTGGTCTCCCCGGAAAAGGCGGAGGAGATCGCCCGGGCGTGCCTGCCGGACTTCAACGCGGAACATGCGGAAAACGCGGCTCTGGTGGTCACCGCCTTCGTCTCCGGCCGCTCCGGCTTCAGCAAGGACGGGACCGCGGACAACGAGTGCGGAAACGGCTGGGGCTTTTATGATCTGGGCCTGGCCTGCGAGAACCTGGTCCTGAAGGCGGCCGATATGGGCCTGGGCACCCTGATCATGGGGATCCGGGACGGGGAGAAGCTCCGGCAGATGCTGGAAATCCCGCCGGAGGAGACGATCGCGGCGGTCATCGCCGTGGGACATCCCGCGGAGGAGCCCTCCAAGCCGCCGCGGAAGACGCCGGACGAGATCGCCCGGTTCTTCTGAGACCGTGGAAGAGGAAGAGAAGAGGACCGTCGCCTATGTGTGTCCCGAATGCCGGCAGACGGTGATCGCGTCGACCAGCGTGTTCCGCCTGGCCGCGTCGCCCAGCCGGTTCCCGTGTCCCTGCGGGAAATCGGAGGTGACGATCAACCCCATGGGGGACCGGTCGGATCTGAAGATCCCATGCCTGTTCTGCGGCCGGGAGCATACGGTGTCCTGCCGGACGAGGGACCTGCTCCGCCAGCGGTGCATGGCCTTCAGCTGCAGCCAGTCGGGGCTGAACTGCTGCTTCATCGGCGCGGAGGAGGAGGTCACCAAAGCGGCCGCCCGCCTGGAGCAGACGCTGGACAAGCTGCCGCCGGAGGGGGAGGAACGGGACGTGTTCCTGGACCCGGTCGTCATGGAGGAGACCCTGGCGGAGATCCGGGACATCGGCAGCCGGGACGGGATCTCCTGCACCTGCGGAAGCCGCCAGTGGCGGATGAAGGTGCATTACAGCATCGTGGATCTGATCTGCGCCAAATGCGGCGGCGTGCTGCGGCTGAACGCGGCCACCCAGGAGGACCTGGCGGATCTGTGCTGTCACTATACCCTGGAGATCCAGGGGCAGGATAATCAAAAGGAAGAAAAACCGGAAAAAACCGACGAAAACTGAACGGAGGAGCTGATCGGATGCCGAAAGAGGAAGAAAACAGCAGATTTAGCAAGAGGGGGCTGACGTTTGACGACGTGCTCCTGGTCCCCGCGGAGAGCGATGTCCTGCCCGCGGACGTGGACCTGCACACCCGGCTGACGAACAAGGTGCAGCTGAACATCCCCGTCATGAGCGCGGCCATGGATACGGTAACGGAGTCCCGCATGGCCATCGCACTGGCCAGGGAGGGGGGCATCGGGATCATCCACAAGAGCATGCCCATCGAGACCCAGGCGGAGCAGGTGGATATGGTCAAGCGCAGTGAGAACGGCGTCATCACCAATCCCTTCTGGCTGAGCCCGGACGCCACCCTGGAAGAGGCGGACGAGCTGTGCGCCAAGTACAAGATCTCGGGCGTGCCCATCTGCGACAACGGGAAGCTGGTGGGCATCATCACGAACCGGGACATGAAATTCGTGACCGACATGAGCCGGCCCGTCAGCGAGGTCATGACCAAGGAGGGACTGATCACGGCCCCGGAGGACACGGACATGGAGGAGGCCAAGAAGATCCTGCACGACAACAAGATCGAGAAACTGCCCTTCGTGGACAAGGACTTCCGGCTGAAGGGCCTGATCACGATCAAGGATATCGAGAAGGCGGAGGTCTACCCCAATTCCGCCAGAGACGAGAAGGGACGCCTGCTGGCCGGCGCCGGCATCGGCGTGACCGACGACATGATGGACCGGGCCGCCGCGCTGCTGGACGCAGGCGCCGACGTGCTGGTCCTGGATTCCGCCCACGGGCACTCCAGAAACATCCTGAACGCCGTCCGGAAAGTGAAGGAGAATTTCCCGGACGCCCAGGTGATCGCCGGCAACGTGGCCACCTCGGAGGGCACCCGCGCCCTGATCGAGGCGGGGGCCGACTGCGTGAAGGTGGGCATCGGGCCTGGCTCCATCTGCACCACCCGCGTGGTGGCCGGCATCGGCGTGCCGCAGATCACCGCCGTGTGCGACGCGGTCCGGGTGGCCGCGGAGTATAATATCCCCGTCATCGCCGACGGCGGGATCAAATACTCCGGCGATATTACGAAAGCACTGGCCGCCGGCGCCAACGTGGTCATGCTGGGCTCCCTGCTGGCCGGCTGTGAGGAGTCGCCCGGCGAGAACGAGGTCTACCAGGGCCGTCAGTTCAAGGCCTACCGGGGCATGGGCTCCCTCAGCGCCATGTCCAACGGATCCCGGGACCGGTATTTCCAGCAGAACAACAAGAAGCTGGTGCCGGAGGGCGTGGAGGGGCGTGTCCCCTACAAGGGAAGCGTCAGCGACACGATCTATCAGATGATGGGCGGCCTGCGTTCCGGCATGGGGTACTGCGGATGCCACGACATCGACGAGCTGCGTACGAAAGCCCAGTTCGTCCAGATCACCGCCGCCGGGCTCCGGGAGAGCCACCCCCACGATATCTACATCACCAAGGAGGCGCCCAACTATACGGTCAGCCCCCAGTAAGAATACGGTTTTCAAAAAACAGAGACTGCGGCAGAGATCGGTCTGCCGCAGTCTCGTCTGCGTTAAAAGGAGAGGAGGAAACGGACCTTGCTGCAGCTGCTGATGGGCCGGGCCGGAACGGGAAAGACCAGGACCATGTTCCGCCGGCTCCGGGAGAACAAATCGGAAAAGACACAGATCCTTCTGGTGCCGGAGCAGTATTCCCACGACACGGAACGGCGCCTGTGCCGGGAGCTGGACAACCGGCCGGAGTGCCAGGTGCTGACCTTCACCCGGCTGTACGACCGGGTCTGCGACCGGGCGGGCGGCGGCGCCCGTCCGTATCTGGACGCCGGGGGACGCCTGCTCCTGATGTATACGGCGCTGTGCCGGTCCGAGTCCGGACTGACGGTCTACCGCCGCCCTTCGGGCCGGCGGGCCTTTCTTTCCGGCCTGATCGAGACCGCCGACGAGTGCAAGCGGTACCGGGTCAGCCCGGACCAGCTGCTCGAAGCGGGTGCGTCCATGGGCGGTCTGGAGGGGGACAAACTGCGGGACCTCGGCCTGATCCTGGGCACCTACGACCGCCTGACGGAGGAGATGGCCGCGGATCCCCGGGACCGGCTGACCCGCCTCGGCGAGGCCATGGCCGAGTGCGGCTGGCCGTCGGATTTTCATTTCTGGGTGGATCATTTTACCGAATTCACCCCCCAGGAACTGGACGTGCTGGACCGGCTGCTGCGGAACGGGAACGATCTGACGGTCATGCTGACCTGCGACAGCCTGGACGGGGAGGACGACGATATTTTCGCGCCGGCCCGCCGGACCGCCCATATCCTGCTCCGGCTGGCGGAGGAGGCGGGGGTGCCCGCCGAGGCCGAGATCCGGACCGGGACGGACGACCGGGTGCCCGTTCTGATCCACCTGGAGGAGAACCTGTTCGCCCGGCCGGGGATCCCCTGGACGGAGGAGTGCCCGGAGCTGGGGCTGTTCTGCGGCGAGAGCGCCCGGGACGAGGTGGAATACGCCGCCTCCACGATCCTGAAGCTGGTGCGGGAGCGGGACTTCCGCTTCCGGGACTTCATCGTCACCGCCCGGAACTTCGAGCGCTACGCCGACCTGCTGGAGAGCGTGTTTGACCAGTGCGGGATCCCCCTGTTCCTCAGTACCAAGGACAGCATCCTGGAAAAGCCGGTGCTGACCCTGATCACGGCGGCGCTGGACACGGTGGCGGGCCGGTACCGGCACGAGGACCTGTTCCGCTACCTGAAGACGGGCCTGACGGACCTGGACGACGACCGCCGGGACCGGCTGGAGAATTACGCGGTCACCTGGAGCCTGCGGGGCTCCCGGTGGACGGAGAAAGACGACTGGACCATGCACCCGCTGGGCTTCGGGCTGGAATTCCGGGAGGAGGACACCGAGGCGCTGGCGGAGATCAACGACAGCCGCCGGCAGGTGACGGAGCCTCTGGAACGGCTGCGGAAGAACCGGGACCGGACGGGAAGAGGCTACACCCTGGCCCTGTACCGGCTGCTGGAGGAGATCGGACTGCCCGGGCGTCTGAAGGACCGGGCGGACGAGCTGGACGATTCGGGGGACCGGAAGCTGGCGGACGAGTACCGGCAGCTGTGGTCCATCCTGTCCGGCGCCATGGAACAGTGCGCCCGGCTTCTGGGGGACCGGGAGATGGACCTGAAGGAATTCGCCGATCTTTTTAAACTGATGCTCAGCCAGTATGACGTGGGCACGATCCCCGTGTCCCTGGACCGGGTGACCGCCGCCGGAGCCGACCGGGCAATTCACCGGAAAGCCCGGTATCTGGTCTTCCTGGGCGCCGACGGGGACAGCCTGCCGGACGTGTCCCCGATCCCCGGCATCCTCAGCGACCGGGAGCGGGAACTGCTGGCCCGGCAGGGTGTGGAGCTGGCACCGGCCCGGGAGGACCGGCTGACCCGGGAGATGGGGCTGATCTACAATACCTGCGTCATCCCCGGCGAGGGGCTGCTGGTCACATGGCCCCGGGAGACCGGGCAGCCCGGGGAGGAGGGACGGCCCTCCTTCCTGGTGGAGCGGCTGCGGGTCCTGTACCCGAAGATCCGGGAGGAGCGGGAGAACACCCTGGCGGCCGGCACCCCGGGCCTGGCCCTGGATCTGGCCGGCCGGGACCCGGACGCCGCCGCGGCCCTCGGGCGGCTGGAGACGGACGCGCCGGAAGTGGAGCGGGTGCTGAACGCGTCGGAAGTCACGCGGGACTCCCTGTCCCCGGAGGCGGTCCGGCTGCTGTACGGCAGCGAGGTGTCCATGTCGGCCACCCGGATGAACCTGTGCCGCTCCTGCCATTTTTCATATTTTATGCGTTACGGGCTCCGGGCCAGGGATCTGCAGCCGGCCGGCTTCCACGCGCCGGAGTACGGGACCTTCGTCCACGCCGTGCTGGAGTATGTGCTGAGCCGCGCGGCGGCGGGCAGCGCCGAGACGCCGGAGACGCTGGTGGATCAGGCGTTTGAGAAATACGCCGGGGAGGTCCTGGGCGGCCTGAGCCGGGAGACGCCCCGGTTCGGCTGGACCTTCCGGCACCTGAAAAAGTCCGTGCTGGCCGTGGTCCAAAACGCACTGGACGAGCTGGCCGTGTCCGAGTTCCGGCCGATGCGCTTCGAGCTGGGCTTCGGAAAGGGCCGGCAGCTGCCGCCGATCCGCGTGGAGAAGAACGGGCTGGCCCTGTCCGTCAGCGGCATCGTGGACCGGGTGGACGGCTGGGAGCACGACGGGAAGATGTACCTGCGGGTCATGGACTACAAGACCGGGAAGCAGAAATTCAGCTTCACGGATATCGAAAACGGCCTGTCCCAGCAGATGCTGCTGTACCTGTTCGCCCTGAGCCGCGGCGATTTCGAAGGGCACCCCGCCGAGAGCGCGGGGGTATTGTACATCCACGCCTCGGAACCCGTCGTGAAGGGGAAACGGGGCATCAGCGCGGAGAAGTGCCGGGAAGAGGCCGACAAACAGCTGCGCCGGGACGGCCTGGTCCTGAACGACGATAACGTGCTCCGGGCCATGGAGGACTGGGGGACGGGCAAGCCCCGGTTCCTGCCCGAGGGCGTCACGGAAACGGGGGAGAGATCCGAAAAGGTCCTGGCCACCCGCGGGCAGATGGAGCTGCTGTCCGGCAAGGTCACGGGCACACTGGAGGACATCGCCGCGGAGATGGCCGCGGGCAACGTGGCCGCGGATCCATACTGGCGCGGCGAGAAGGTGAACGCCTGCCGGTACTGCGAGTTCCGCCAGGCCTGTCAGTTCGAGGAGTGTTTCGGGGACCGGAGACGGTGGCAGCCCGACGTGAAGCCGGAGGAGTTCTGGCAGGATCTGGAACGGGAGAGGAGGCAGCGCGATGGCGTTTCCGCTGACTGACGAACAGAAACGGGTCGTGGAGCATTCCGGCAGTGCGCTGCTGGTCTCGGCCGCCGCGGGATCCGGCAAGACCCGGGTCCTGGTGGAGCGCCTTCTGCACCGGGTGGAGCAGGGGGAGGACATCGACCGCTTTCTGGTCATCACCTTTACCAACGCCGCCGCCGCAGAGCTGCGGGAGCGGATCGGCACGGAACTGACCGCGCGCCTGGCGGCGGATCCGGAGAACTCGCACCTGCGCCGCCAGAGCCTGCGGCTGTATCAGGCCCGCATCTGCACGATCGACGCCCTGTGCCTGGACCTTCTGCACCAGTACGGGAATCTGCTGGATCTGGATCCGGATTTCCGGATCTGCGACGCCGCCGAAGGGGAGAAAATGTCGAAGGATGTCCTGGACGAGCTGCTGGATACGTGCTACGGGGAGATGGACGAGGGCTTCTCCGCCCTGGCGGAGTACGCCGTGCGCGGCCGGGACGACGAAAGACTGGCCGAAATGGTCCTGGATGTCCACTGGAAACTGCAGAGCTGCGCCGACCCGGAGCAGTGGCTCCGGGACCACCGGAACGACATGCGGGCCGCGGGCGTCCGGGACGCGGGCAGCACCCTGTGGGGCGCCATGATTCTGGACCATGTCCGGGCCCAGGCCGCTTACTGGCGGAGGATGATGGAACAGGCCGCCGAACTGGCGGCGACGGACGAGGCCGTGGAGAAGGGCTACGGGGAGTGCATCCGGGACACGGTCCGCCGGCTGGACGAGCTGGCCTCGGTTTCCGGCTGGGACGCCGCCCGGGCATGCCTGCCCGTGGACTTCGGAAGAGCGAAGCCCGTGAGAAACGCCAAGAACGCCGGCGGGGACAAAAACAAGAAAACCGTCAGGGACGCCGTACTCGGGATCCGGAAAAAATGCATGAAAGCCATGGGAAAGCTGGAGGATATGGTCGGCGGCGACAGCGAGACGGTCCTCGGTGAGCTGCGGCAGCTGTCGCCGGTCATGGAGGCGCTGCTGGACCTGACAGGCCGGTTCGAGGAGGAACTGATGCGGGAGAAGAACCGGCGGAGCGTACTGGAATTTTCCGACGCGGAGCATCTGACCGTGCGGCTTTTAAAGCAGGAGCCGGTGCGGAACCTGCTGCGGGAGCAGTTCAGCGAGATCATGGTGGACGAGTATCAGGACACAAACGAGGTGCAGAATTCCCTGTTCGAGGCGCTGTCCGACGGCGGGAACAATCTGTTCTTCGTGGGGGACGTGAAGCAGTCCATCTACCGCTTCCGGAACGCCGACCCCACCATCTTCCTGGCCCTGTACCGGAGCTGGAAGAGCCCGGACGATCCGGACGACGCGGAGGGCAGGAAGCTCCTGCTCAGCCGGAACTTCCGCTCCGTGCCCCAGATACTGGCCGCGGTCAACGACGTGTTTTCCCTGATCATGTCCTATGACTGCGGGGAGATGGAATACGGGGAAGAGGAGTACCTGCGCTGGGACCCCGCCGCGCCGGAGGATCCGGCGAACGGCGTGGAGCTGGACGTGCTGGATATTTCCTATGAAGACAAGGAGCAGGAGGCATTGAACCCGCCCGCTCTGGTCGAGGCCCGGTTCGTGGCCCGGCGCCTCAGGGAGATGCTGGACCAGCGGTTTCCCGTCTCCGACGGGAAGGGCGGCCTGCGGCCCATGGAGGCCGGGGACGCGGTCATCCTGCTGCGCTCCCCGGGTCCCGTGATGCGGTACTATATCCGGGCGCTGGGCGAGGAAGGGATCGAGACGGACACCCAGGAGGGCGGCGATTTCTTCGAGACCACCGAGATCTCCACGGCCCTGGCCCTGCTGCGGGTCATCGACAACCCGCACCGGGACGTGCCGCTGATCGCCCTGCTCCGCTCCCCCCTGTTCCGGTTCTCCTCCGACCGGCTGGCCGAGATCCGCAGCGCCGCGGAGGAGGGGGACTTCTACGACGCCCTGCTGCGGGACGGCGGGGACGACTGCGAAGAATTTCTGGAGCAGCTGAGACGGCTCCGGGCCCGCGCCGGCGAGATGTCCGTCCACCGGCTGCTGGAGCGGCTGTATAGGGAGACCCATATGACCGCGATCTTCGGGGCCATGCCGGACGGTCTGCGCCGCCAGGCCAATCTCCGGGTCCTGTCGGAGGAGGCCCGGCGGGAGGAAGCGGCGGGCCGCCGGGGCCTTTTCCCGTTCCTGCAGCACTTAGACTGCCTGCGCGGGGAGGGAAAAGACATGGAAGTGCCCCGCGGGAACGGCGGAGTCAAGATCCTTTCCATCCACCGGGCCAAGGGACTGGAATTCCCGGTGGTCTTTCTCAGCGGCCTCGCCAGAGAATTCAATACGAGAGACATGCTGAGCCCCATGCTGTTCCATGCCCGGCTGGGCCTGGGCCCCATGTGGTCGGAGCGGGGGGACGGCTGGACCGTGGAGTGGCCCACCGCGGCCAGAAAGGCTGTCACCCTGGCCATGGACCGGGAGGACAAGGCGGAGGAGATGCGCCTTTTATACGTGGCCATGACCCGGGCCCGGGAGAAGCTGATCATGACCATGGGCATGAAGAACTGGGAGAAGAAGCGGGCCGTGCTGGCCGGCGAGGCGGACTGCCCGCCGGATCCGGAAGTGGTGGCGGAGAAAAAATCCCTGGGGGAATGGCTGCTGCTGTCGGCCATGACCCGGCCGGAGGCGGCGGTCCTCCGGGAGGAAAACGACTGCCCGGTGTACCGGGATGACCGGGGGCCCGGGTGGGACATCCGGGTGGTGGACAGCCTCGCCTATATCCGGGACATCCAGCGCCGGCCCGCCCGGCACCGGGAACGGCGCGCCGCGGACGAGGAGCGGTCCCGCAGCCTGGAGAAGGCGCTGGGGTACCGGTATCCGAAACTGTACGCCGCCCAGCTGCCCTCCAGTCTGACCGCCACGCAGCTGAAGGGCCGCTATCTGGACCGGGAGGCCGCGGAGGGGGCCGAGGCGCCGCCCGTTCCCCGGGAGCACGCCTTCGACCGGCCGGATTTCGCGGCCGAGAGCATGGGCCTGACCGCGACCCAGCGGGGCACCGCGGTCCATAAGGTGATCCAGTATATGTCCTTCGACCGGACCGGGTCCCCGGCGGAGATCGCCGGGGAGATCGAGCGTCTGGTGGCCGGGGAGTACATCAGCGAACAGGAGGCGGCGTGCGCCGATCCCCGGCAGCTGTACGGTTTCTTCGCGTCCGATCTGGGCCGGCAGCTGCTGGCCGCGCCGGAGCGCCACAGGGAGTATCAGTTCCACATCCTGCTGCCGGCCGGTGACTTCTATCCCGAGGCGGAGGGCGATCCGGAGGAGCAGATCCTGTTCCAGGGCGTGGTGGACTGCTGGTTCGAGACGGAGGAGGGTGTCACGGTGGTGGATTTCAAGACCGACCGGATCCCGGAACCGGAACAGTACCGGGCCCAGGTGGAGTCCTACGCCGGGGCGCTGGAGATGCTGATCCAAAAGAAAGTCGTCCGGAAGGCGCTGTATTTCCTGACGACCGGCGAGACTGTTTATATGTAGGCTTTTTAAGGGCCCGAAAGGGGGCCGCCGGCCGGGCGGGCCCGCCCCCCGGCCCGGGGTTGGTTTACATCGCGTGGGATTGTGATATTCTTTTGTGGGTTCGACGGCCCGCGCGG
>JAJQAH010000050.1:0-7295 GCA_021203885.1 Oscillospiraceae bacterium
ACGGCTGGTGGTACGTGACCGGCGGTAAGGTCCAGTTCGGTTACACCGGCGTGGCAAATTACGCCAACGACTACGGCTGGTGGTATATTAATGGCGGTAAGGTCGACTTCTCCAAGAACAGTGTGGAACAGAATGATTACGGCTGGTGGTATGTCCTCGGCGGAAAGGTCGACTTCAGTTATACGGGCGTGGCCAACTACGCCAATGATTACGGCTGGTGGTACTTAAGCGGCGGGAAGGTGGATTTTTCCTATACAGGTCTCGGGAAAAACAGTTACGGCCTGTGGTATGCCAAGGGCGGCCAAGTTGACTTCTCCCGCAATGAAAAGAAAAGCGGATGGTCCATCGTGAACGGTCAGGTAAAGGACTCCCCCGATACCACCATCACATACAACATGGAACCCATGGTCGACAACAACAGCTACTCCGGAAGACTGTTCGTCGGCGACAGCCGTGTTATACAAATGTATCGGTACAATGACTATCAATACTACGACCAGGCCTCATTCGTGACCGTCGGGGGTGGCGGGTATTCCGGTTCCTCGTCCAGCATCAACTCCTCCGACCGGCTCAGCACCATGGAAACATGTACCCGGGAATCGATCGAATACACCGGGGGCTGCGATGTATATATCTTTGCCACGCCGAATGAGTTCAACGACAGCAACAGCAGTTACACGATCCCGGTCCAGAGAGTGATGTCGGTGGCGGAACAGGCGAAAACATGGACCGCTTCTTTTAACGGGAAAACGGTCGCTCCCACCGTATATGTGGTGGAACTGATCGCCAGCAAGGGCGTCACCGTCTCCGGTTACAACAGCTACCTGAGATCGATGGCAGCGGACATCGGCGTTCAAACCATATCCATTTCCGACTGCCTCGCCGGCTCCAACGGGGGCTACACGTCCGGCAATCTGCACTTCAACACGACGACTACCGGAAACATCTGGTCAAAGCTGCTCAGCTGACCTGATCAAAATATGAACCCCTGAAAGGCTGGGACCTGCCGCCGGGACTGACGGTGGACCCCGGCCTTTTCATTTTTGAAGCGGCTAATTGTTAACCATTAATATTTTTAGGTTGACAATTAGCCGCCTTTATGATATTCTCTCAGTACGGCACACAGTTGCCCCCTAAATAATTTGTAAAGGTTGTATGATTATGCCACAGTCACCCCAGTCCCGCACGAAGACCCACAAACGGATCCTGGACATGGCCCTGATCGCCCTGTTCGTCGCAGTCATGGCCGTCTGCGCCTGGATCTCCATCCCCGCGCCCGTAGACTTCACCCTGCAGACTTTCGCCGTTTTTTCCGCCGTTCTGATCCTGGGCGGCCGCAGAGGAACGATCGCCGTTCTGGTGTATATCATACTCGGCGCCATCGGCATCCCCGTCTTCGCCCACTTTACCGGCGGTTTCGGTATAATCCTGGGCAGCACGGGCGGCTACATCGTCGGTTTCCTCTGTATTTCCCTGATCATGTGGCTGTTTGAAAAGCTGCTGGGGCAGAAATTATGGGTCCGTATCGTCTCCATGCTGCTGGGGCTCCTGCTTTGTTATGCCTTCGGCACCGCCTGGTACATGATCGTGTATTCCAGCGCCAGCGGTCCCATCGGCCTGATGACCGCTCTCGTGTGGTGCGTATTCCCCTTTATTCCGATTGATCTCGCCAAAATGGCTCTGGCCATCGTTATCAGCCAGATCCTGCGCCCCCATGTACCCGTATAGAATCCCGCTGCCCCTGCGTCCCCACCACGGGATGTGCCTGGCTTACTTCCGTGGTCTCGGCTACAGCGGTGCTTTTGCCCGCGGGATGGAAAAAACAAAGGCTGAACTGGAGACAGGCGCCGCCGTGCGCCTGTCTCTTCAGCCTGACAAAATCTGTGCCGCCTGTCCCAATCTGGCGGACGTCAGATGCGCAAGCTGGGAAAAAGTGGAAAGGTACGACCGGCACGTCCTGGCGCTCTGCTCACTCAGCGAAGGAACGGTGCTGCCCTATCCGGTCTTCTCCGCTCTGATCCGCCACCGGATCCTTCTGCCCGGTCTCCGGGAGAAAGTCTGCGGCGACTGCTGCTGGAACGGCCTGTGCCGATGACCGCCGCCCCTGCCGGCGAATACATGCACAAAAAAAGCGGATAAGGCTTGACAAGCGGCGAAAAACAGCCCATAATAAACGGCGTAGGAAATCAACTCACGGGCGAGGGATCAAGATGTATCAGATCAACCCCAAAACCGCATCTTTTTTTACATGCTTCGGCTGGGCCCGATTTACGGGTTACGGCTTTATTGGCGTGGAAAAAAGATGAACACGTGAGCGCCGTCCGGAGATGGACGGCTGAACTGCACCGATCAGGCTCACTGATGTTCGCCATCAGTGGGCCTTTTTCAATCAAAAAATTGTGATAAGAATTTCGGAAAGGAAATGGGAACATGGTTGTAATTATGAAACCCGGCACACCTCAGGAGGAGATCAACCGCCTGACCGTTCAGCTGGAAGATCTGGGGCTGACCGTCAGCCCGACCAACGGCGTAGGCTGCACGATCCTGGGCCTGGTGGGCGACACCACCAGTGTCGATATGGGAAAGATCACCCTCAATGAAAATGTGGACCGCGTCGTCCGGATCCAGGAGCCTTTTAAAAAGGCCAACCGGAAATTTCATCCTCAGGACAGTGTTATCCTGGCCGGCGGCGTCCCATTCGGAGAAGGAACTTTCACGGTGATCGCCGGGCCCTGCTCTGTGGAGAGCAAGGAGCAGATCATCGAGGTGGCGCAGGACGTAAAAGACTGCGGGGCGGCGATGCTGAGGGGCGGTGCCTTCAAGCCGCGATCCTCGCCTTACTCGTTCCAGGGTATGGGACTGGACGGGCTGAAACTGCTGGAAGAGGCCCGGGAAGCCACCGGCCTGCCCATCGTCACGGAGATCATGTCCCCGAAATACTGCGATATCTTTGAGGAGAAAGTGGATCTGATCCAGATCGGGGCCCGGAATATGCAGAACTTCGATCTGCTGAAAGAAGTGGGCAAGATGTCCAAGCCCGTATTGCTGAAGCGGGGCCTCTCCAGCAGTTACGAGGAATGGATGCTGTCCGCCGAATACATCATGAGCGAGGGCAATGAAAACGTCATCCTGTGCGAGCGTGGGATCCGGACCTTCGAGACGGAGACCCGGAATACTATGGATGTATCCGCCATTCCCTGTGTCAAGCGCATGAGCCACCTGCCCATCATTGCCGACCCGTCTCACTCCGGCGGCTACTACTGGCTGGTGGAGCCTCTGGCTCTTGCGGCCGCGGCTGCCGGCGCCGACGGTCTGATCGTCGAGGTCCACAACGATCCGGCCAACGCCAAGTGCGACGGGCAGCAGTCCCTGACTCCGGAGAACTTCCGGGCTCTGATGGAGAAGCTCCGTCCCCTTGTGGAAATGATGGGCAAGACGCTGGTCCAGGCCGTCGTCTGAAAATGATGGAAACTCTGTGCGTGGATCTGCCGGGCCGGGCATACGACATCCGGATCGAAAACAAGTCGCTGGACCGGGCCGGTGCCCTCTGCCGCGACGTTCTGCCGCGGGCGGAGCGGATCATTCTGGTCACCGACAGCAATGCGGGTCCTCTGTACGCGCCCCGGGTCCAGAAGAGCCTGGAGGCATCCGGTTTTGCCGTCGATGTCATCGAACTGCCGGCGGGGGAACAGACCAAATGCGCCGAATACCTGTCCCGGCTGTGGGAACGGTTCATGGACTGCGGCCTGACCCGTTCGGATGCCGTCGTTTCCCTGGGGGGCGGTGTGATCGGGGACCTGGCCGGCTTCGCGGCAGCGACGGCGCTCCGGGGAGTGGATTTCATTCAGATCCCCACCACGCTTCTGGCCCAGGTGGACGCCTCCGTCGGCGGCAAGGTGGCGATCGACCTGAAAGCCGGCAAAAACCTGGCCGGCGCTTTCTGGCAGCCGAAACTGGTGTTGATCGATCCGGAGGTCCTGTCCACCCTGTCCGACTCCGACTTCTCCGACGGCATGGCCGAAGTCATCAAGTACGGCTGCATCCGGGACGAGTCTTTCTTTGCTTTTCTGGAGAGCCGTCCGTCCCGGGCGGAAATCATGGAGGAGATCGAGCATGTGCTTTTTACCTGCTGCGATATCAAGCGGCAGGTGGTCATGGAGGACGAGCGGGACACCGGGATCCGGATGATTCTGAATTTCGGCCACACACTGGGCCATGCCTATGAGCTTGCCGGGAACTACGAGACCTGGACCCACGGGCAGGCGGTGGCCGCCGGAATGGTGAAAGCAGCCCGGCTGGGAACCACCCTGGGCGTGACTCCCGCCGGGACCGCCGAACGGATCGCGGCCCTTCTTCAGAAGTTCTCGCTGCCGACGGAGATCAGCTGCGGGAAGGAGCAGTACGAAGCCGCCATAGGTCTGGATAAGAAAGGAACGGGTGACCGCATCAGCCTGATCCTTCTGGATCAGCTGGGACACGCCGTCGCCTGGAAAATAACCAAGTCGGAGGTGCTTTCACTGCTATGAATCTCCGCCTGACTCCCTGCCTGCTGCGGGGGACCGTCACGCCTCCGCCCAGCAAATCATACAGCCACCGGGCCCTGATCGCCGCGGCGCTGGCCGGGGAGGGCAGCCGGCTGGAAAATCTGGCCGAGTCCCGGGATATTGACGCCACGAGGCGCTGTCTGAAGTCCCTGGAGGAGCCGGGAGACGATCTTCCGCTCCTGGACTGCGGCGAGTCCGGCTCCACGCTCCGCTTTTTGATCCCCCCGGCTCTTGTGCTCCGCGGAGGCGCGCGGCTGACCGGCCGGGGCCGGCTGATGGAGCGGCCGCTGGAGCCTTATTTTCAGCTGTTCCGGGAGAAGGACATCGCCTGCAGTCTGCAGGATGATGTGCTGACGGTCCGCGGACAGCTCTCGCCGGGGACTTACCGCCTGCGGGGCGATGTTTCCAGCCAGTTTTTCACGGGTCTTCTGTTTGCCCTTCCCCTGCTGGACGGGGAAAGCGTGCTGACCCCTTCCACGCCTCTGGAATCCGGCGCATATGTGGATATGACCCTCCGGGTTCTGGACCGGTTCGGGATCCGGACCGAGACCTGCGGCGCGGGCTGGCGTATTCCCGGCCCTCAGCGGTACCGGCCCGGTACCCTGACGGTGGAGGCCGACTGGTCCCAGGGCAGTTTCTTCCTCTTCGCGAAATTCCTGGGCAGTCCGGTCAGCGTCACGGGCCTGGATCCGGATTCGGCGCAACCGGACCGGCGGGCGGAGCAGTTTATCCGTCAGCTGGAACAGCCGGGGGATCTGGAGCTGGACGTGTCCCAGTGCCCGGACCTGGTCCCTCCTCTGGCGCTTGGCTGCGCACTGCGGCCCGGAACGGCACGGCTCGTCAATGCCGCACGGCTCCGCATGAAAGAGAGCGACCGCCTGAACGCCGTCGCGGAAGTGCTGAACGCCCTGGGCGCCCGGGTGGAGGAATTCCCGGACAGTCTTCTGATCCGCGGCGTGACATCCCTGGCTGGCGGTGTGACGGTGGACTGCCGCAACGACCACCGCATCGCCATGATGGCCGCCGTCGCCGCCACGCGCTGTGAATCCCCCGTTACCCTGCTGGGTGCCGAGTGCGTGGAAAAGTCATATCCGTCGTTCTGGCAGGATTACGCCGCCCTGGGCGGGCAGATTGAAGAGGTTTAGATCATGAACTACACGATTTTCGGAGAATCCCACGGGCCGGCCGTCGGCGTCACCATGACCGGCGTGCCCGCCGGTCTGGAACTGGATATGGATTTTATCACCGCCGAACTGGACCGTCGCCGTCCGGGCCGGGATCCCCTGTCCACGCCCCGCCGGGAGACCGACAGGCCCGAGATCCTTTCCGGTGTGTTCGAGGGGCGCACCACCGGGACACCCCTGTGTGCCGTGATCCGCAACGAAGATACCCGGTCCGGGGATTACAGCGGAATCCAAAATACGCCCCGCCCCGGCCACGCAGACTATGCCGGACATGTGCGGTACGGCGGCTACAATGATTACCGGGGAGGCGGCCATTTTTCCGGACGGCTGACCGCGCCGCTGGTCTTCGCCGGTGCCGTGGCCAAGCTCCTCCTCCGCCCGTACGGAGTGGAGATCCGCTCGGAGCTGTCCATGCTGGGCGGCGTGGCGGATCCCACACCCGAGCAGGTGGAGTCCGTCATTGAGGAAGTGAAGGCGGACGGTGACTCGGTGGGTGCCTGCATTTCCTGTGCCGTGACCGGGCTACCGGCCGGCCGGGGAGATCCGGACGTGGACCGCAACGTGGAGGGGATCTTCGCCCGGCAGCTGTTCGCCGTACCGGCGGTCAAGGCCGTTTCTTTCGGTGCGGGTTTCGACTTCGCCAAAATGCGCGGCAGCCAGGCCAATGATCCGTTCATCTGGGAGGAAGGCGAAGTCCGCACGTCCACCAATTACGCCGGCGGGATCAACGGAGGCATCACCAACGGGATGCCCGTGACCTTTCAGGTGGCCATGCGGCCCACTCCATCCATTCAGGCGGAGCAGGACACGGTCGATTTAAAAACCGGTCAGCCGGCCAAGCTGTCCGTGCAGGGCCGTCACGACCCCTGTGTCGCCCTGCGGGCCCTGCCGGTCATCGAGGCCGCTGCGGCACTGGCCGCCTGGGATGTTCTGAATTTATAGAGGATGTGTAATTCCATGGATGAATTAGAGCGCTTACGCGGAGAGATCGACCGCATCGACCAGCAGATCGCTGATCTGCTGCAGCAGCGGATGGATGTCACCCGCCAGGTCGGCGAGTATAAACTCCAAAACGGCATGAACGTGCTGGATACGGAGCGGGAGCAGGAAGTGCTGGCCTCCAAGGCGGCCATGTCGGACGACCCGGCCATCCAGAGCGCCCTGGTCACGCTGTTCAAGGCGATCATGGCCATCAGCCGGTGCCAGCAGTACGGGATGGTACAGAGCAACACGCCCGACTATGAACGTTATCTGGCCGCCAGGGAGGCGGCCCGCACACCGCCGGAAAACCCGCGGGTGCTGTACCAGGGTGAGCCCGGCGCTTATGCGGACGAGGCTTCCGAGGTTTTCTTCGGGCCGGAAGTCAATCGCGACCGGGTGGACACCTGGGAGGAGATTTTTCAGGCTCTCCGGGACGGCCGCGCCGACTACGGCGTGGTCCCCATCGAAAACAGCTCCACCGGCTCCATCCTGCAGGTCTACGATCTGCTGGCGCAGTTTGAAGCCTATATCGCCGGGGAACAGCAGATCAGGGTGAGCCACTGCCTGCTGGCGCTTCCGGGCGCCA
>JAJQAH010000050.1:7395-9571 GCA_021203885.1 Oscillospiraceae bacterium
ACCAGCGGAACCCTGCACCAGATCATGTCGATCTTCGCCGTGGCCGGACTGAATATGGTGAAGCTGGAATCCCGGCCCATCCCGGGGAAAAACTGGGAGTATCTGTTTTTTGCCGACTTCACCGGCAACCTGGATGAGCTGGACGATATCGTCCGGGACCTGACCCAGACCGCGAGCAGCTTCCGCGTTTTGGGAAATTACAAGAACAATGGCGGCTGACGAGAGAAATGTCGTGCTCATCGGCATGATGAACAGCGGCAAGACCACTGCGGGCGGCCTGCTGGCGCAGGCCCTCGGCCGGCCGCTGGAGGATACGGATAAGTGGATCGAACAGCGGGAAGGGAAAACGGTATCTCAGATCTTCGCAGATGACGGGGAGCCGCACTTCCGTGCCAGGGAGCTGGACGCCTGCCGGGACCTCGGACAGAGGAGCGGCCTGGTCATTGCCTGCGGCGGCGGGCTTCCCCTGACGCCCGGATGCATGGAGGCACTGAAAACAAACGGGATCGTCTTCTGGCTGGCCCGGGATCCCGGAGAAAGTTACGACGATATGGAGACTTCCGGCCGCCCGCTGGCCCGGCAGGGACGCGGGGAATTTATTTCCCTGTACGAAAGCCGGGAGCCCGTATACCGGCAGTGGGCCGATGAGATCATCCGCGACTTTTCGTCTCCGGCGGAGACCGTAAATCGAATTTTGGAGGTTTTGGAAAGATGAAATTTTTGGTTTTAAACGGGCCCAATCTGAATCTGCAGGGCCGCCGGGAGCCGGGCGTTTACGGTGAGGACAGCTATGATGATCTGTGCGCCATGATTCAGGAACATGCCGCCGCCAGCGGATCGGAAGTACACTGTTTCCAGTCCAACCACGAGGGGGCGCTGATCGACACGATCCAGGGCGCCGACGGGATCTATGATGCCATTATCTTCAATCCCGGCGCGCTGACGCATTACAGTTACGCTCTTCATGACGCGCTGAAGTCGGTACGGACGCCCTGTATCGAGGTGCATATCTCCAACATTCACCAGCGGGAAGAATTCCGCAGCCGTTCGGTCACCGCGCCGGCCTGCGTCGGGCAGATCTGTGGTCTGGGGCTGAAGGGCTACCTGCTGGCCATGGATTACTTTCTCTCTGAAGAATGAAAAAACTGTGTGTCATCGGAGATCCGGTGCTCCACTCCAAATCCCCTCTGATCCAGAACACCATGATCCGGGCGCTCGGCCTGGACTATGAATATTTCTGTGTTTTAGTCAAAAAAGAGGAACTGACGGACTGGATGGCCCGGGCGCTCCGGGAAGGCTGGGCAGGTTTCAACGCCACCATGCCACACAAGCAGGCACTGGTGCCCCTGATGGACCATCTGGATACGGATGCCGCGCTGTTTCAGGCCGTCAACACGGTCTGCTGCCGGGACGGGGAGTTTTACGGATTCAATACCGACGGCGGCGGGTTTGTCCGTGTTCTGGAACAGGCCGGTGTCCCGGTGAAAGGGTCCCGTTTTACGGTCCTGGGGGCCGGCGGGGCGGCCAAGGCGATCGTGTTGGAGCTGGCGGAGCAGGGTGCCGGGCAGGTCCTGGTCTGCAACCGCACCGCGGAAAAAGCGGAAGCTCTCTCCGCAGTCTTTCCGGACAGGATCACAGCCCGTGGTTTCTCCCCGGCCGAACTGTCCGATGCCTGCAAAAGCGCCGATGTGCTGGTCAACTGCACAAATCTGGGCATGATCGGATCACCGTCCTTTGAAAACCTGGATTTTCTGCAATCCCTGCCAGGGGGCGTGCCAGTATTCGATCTGATCTACCACCCCGAACAGACCGATCTTCTGGCTGAGGCGGAAGATCTGGGCCACCCCGTCACGAACGGGCTCCCTCTTCTGATCAACCAGGCTATTCTGTCCCTGGAACATTTTTCGGGCCTGGCCATCGACCCGGCAGCCATGATCCCCTTGGTGGAAAAGGCGCTGGACGACGACAAGCCATGAGGAGCGGCAGCGATTTCTTCTGAAAACCGGAAACACCAGCTCTTTCGCCTGTTCCGGTGAAAGTGCTTCGCTTTCTCCTTATCAATTTTCTCCTGAATTCTGCAAAACTTTTCATTTCATATTGACAAGCGTTTGGGGCGGATATATGTCTCTTATACACATATGACGCTGCCGACGAAGAGGATAGTGTAGATCTCGGT
>JAJQAH010000054.1 GCA_021203885.1 Oscillospiraceae bacterium
AAACAAGTGCCTGTATCCGGCGCCCGGCCGCAGGCGGTGCGGCCCGGAACGGATTTTGGCGGTTGCATAGAGATCTGCGCTGTGTTAAAATGAAACACACGATTCTCCGTGCCGGAGGATCAACGGCACGGAGCCGCTCTCAAATATTTTTAAGGAGTTGCCGACATGAAGTCTGACATTGAAATCGCACAGGAATCGGAAATGCTGCCGATCTCACAGATCGCCGCGAAGCTCGGCCTTCCGGAGGATCAGGTGGAACCGTATGGTCATACGAAAGCGAAGATCGACATTGGTCCTCTGCGGGACGCTCCCAGGAAAGGAAAACTGATCCTGGTCACGGCCATCAACCCCACGCCTGCCGGGGAAGGAAAAACGACCGTCAGCGTCGGACTGTCCGACGCGCTGTCCATGCTCGGGAAGAAGACCGCGCTGGCGCTGCGGGAGCCCTCCCTGGGCCCGGTTTTCGGGATCAAGGGCGGCGCGGCCGGCGGCGGATACGCCCAGGTCGTTCCCATGGAGGATATCAATCTGCATTTCACCGGTGATTTTCATGCGATCGGCGCAGCGAACAACCTGCTGGCCGCCATGCTGGATAATCATATTCATCAGGGCAATGCGCTGGGACTGGACGTCCGGCGGATTACCTGGAAGCGCTGCGTGGATATGAATGACCGCCAATTGCGTAATATCGTAGACGGACTGGGCGGCAAGGCAAACGGTACTCCGAGGGAGGACGGATACGATATCACGGTGGCCAGTGAGATCATGGCCGTTCTTTGTCTGGCAGAGGATCTGATGGACCTGAAGGAACGCCTCGGGCGGATGGTGGTCGGATATACGTATCAGAACGAGCCCGTGACCGCGAAGGACCTGAAGGCCGAAGGTGCAATGGCGGCACTGCTGAAGGACGCCATCAAGCCGAACCTGGTGCAGACGCTGGAGCATACGCCCGCGCTGATCCACGGCGGACCGTTCGCCAATATCGCTCACGGATGCAACTCCATTACAGCCACCGACACGGCGCTGAAGCTTGCGGACTACGTCGTAACGGAGGCCGGATTCGGCGCCGACCTGGGCGCCGAGAAATTCCTGGATATCAAATGCCGCGCCGCCGGATTCCGGCCCGACGCAGTGGTCATCGTGGCCACCGTCCGGGCACTGAAGCATCACGGCGGCTGTCCGAAAGAGGATCTGGCCACTGAAAATCTGGCTGCATTGCAGGCGGGTCTTCCGAATCTGCTTCGACATGTGGAAAACATCACGGAGGTCTACGGCCTGCCCGCCGTCGTGGCCATCAACAGATTCTCCAGCGACACGCAGGCGGAACTGGATGCCGTCGCGGAAGCCTGCAGCAGATTAGGCGTACGCGTGGCTCTCTCGGAGGTATGGGAAAAGGGCGGCGAAGGCGGTATCGATCTGGCCGAGGAAGTCCTGCGGATCATAGACGAGGACGAGAATCATTTTGAATACTGCTATCCGCTGGATCTGCCTCTGAAGGAGAAAGTGGAGATGATCGCCAGGCGGATCTACGGGGCGGACGGTGTGGATTTTGCTCCCTCCGCCGAGAAGGAGATCCGGCAGCTGGAGGATCTCGGCTTCGGCGGCCTTCCCGTCTGCGTCGCAAAGACGCAGTACTCTTTTTCCGACGATCCGAACAAGCTGGGCGCCCCGACCGGATTCAACCTGACCGTGCGCCAGGCCAAGGTTTCGGCCGGAGCCGGCTTTGTGGTCGTCCTGACCGGTGCCGTCATGACCATGCCGGGCCTTCCGAAAGTGCCGGCGGCCGAGAATATCGACGTGGACGAAAACGGAAAGATCTCCGGCCTTTTCTGACCCCGAAAAAGCAAAATTCCCGAAGCGCGGTGAAAAAACACCGGCTTCGGGAATTTTTTTGTTAAAATCAAGATCAGGGGAGATTCGTGTATCCCATCAGATAGCGGTCCACGGCCTTGGCGCAGCCGCGGCCTTCCGATATTCCCCAGACGACCAGGGACTGGCCCCGTCTCATGTCGCCGGCCGCAAACACACCCGGTACACTGGTCGCGAAATCGTTCGTATCCACAACGGTCCTGGGAGTCAGCTCCACCCCGAAGGCATCCGACACATAGTTCTGGCAGCCGAGGAAACCGGCGGCGATCAGCACCATGTCGCAGTCCACCTCGTAGGTGTCATGTTCCTTCATCTTTCCGCCTTCCCAGCTGAGGTTCAGCGCCGTCACGCCGCGGAGCTTTCCATTCTCATCCTTCAGAAATTCCTTGATCGTCGTGTCGTAGATCCGCGGGTCCTGGCCCTGGAGGTAGATCGCTTCCTCCTGGCCGTAATCCACTTTCAGGACGTTGGGCCACTGCGGCCAGGGGTTGCTCTCTGTCCGCTCCTTCGGCGGCTCATCCATCATTTCAAACTGGATCACGCTTTCGCAGCCGTGGCGGATGCAGGTGCCGACACAGTCGTTCCCGGTATCGCCGCCGCCCACGATTATAACATTCTTTCCTTCCGCGCTGATGTAGTTTCCGTCTTTCAGGTTGGAATCCAGCAGGCTCTTGGTGTTGGCCCGCAGGAAATCCACGGCGAAATAGATTCCGTCGGCATCCCGGCCGGGGCAGTTCAGATCTCTCGGATTGGATGCGCCGCAGCACAGCACGACGGCATCAAAATCCTTCACCAGCTGGCCGGCGTCATATCCGTTCCCCACATCGGCGTTTGTGACAAACTTGACGCCCTCCTCCTCCATCAGATCCAGCCTGCGGCGGATGATCTTCTTGTCCAGTTTCATATTGGGGATACCGTACATCAGCAGTCCGCCGATGCGGTCGAAGCGCTCGAAAACGGTGACGTCATGTCCACGGTGGTTCAGCTGGTCGGCGCAGGCGAGTCCGGACGGACCGGATCCCACAATCGCCACCTTCTTTCCGGTGCGCACCTTCGGGATCAGCGGCTGGACATAGCCGTTCTCAAAAGCGTGCTCGATGATGGACAGCTCGTTATTGTGGCTGGTAACCGGATCCCCGTTCAGATTGCACACGCACGCCTTCTCACAGGGAGAGGGACAGACGCGGCCGGTGAATTCCGGAAAATTATTCGTCTTGCGCAGCCGCAGATACGCCTGCTGCCAGTTGCCCTGATACAGGTAGTCGTTCCACTCCGGGATCAGATTGTTCAGAGGACAGCCGGATACGGCGTTTCCGAACATCATACCGGACTGGCAGAACGGCACGCCGCAGTCCATGCAGCGGGCAGCCTGTTCCCGCTGTTCTTCCACATTCAGCGGCTTCTTGAATTCCTTAAAGTTGCGGATGCGGTCCTCCGGAGGGATCTCTCTGCAGTCCTGACGCGTATACTCTAAAAATCCTGTCGGTTTACCCATGACTGTTCCCTCCTTAAGACTTGGTGACGGCGTAAAACGCCTCGATCTTTGCCTGCTCGCCCTTCAGTCCCTTGCTCTCCATCTTGGCGACCTCACTGAGCATCCGCTGATAATCGATGGGGATCACTTTCTTAAACAGGGGCAGATAGTGCGACCAGTCATCCAGGATCATCCTGCCCCGCTCGGAACCGGTCAGGGTCACGTGTTCCGTGATCAGATTTTTCAGCTCTTTGATATCATATTTATCGCTGACCTGTTCCAGCCGTACCAGGTTGGTGTTGGTCCGCAGATACAGATCGCTGTCCACATCCAGCACATAGGCGATACCGCCCGACATGCCCGCCGCAAAGTTCTTGCCTGTCCTGCCCAGGATCACGGCCCGGCCGCCTGTCATATACTCGCAGCCGTGGTCTCCCACGCCTTCCACGACGGCACAGGCGCCGGAATTGCGCACGCAGAACCGTTCTCCGGCCACACCGCTGATGAATGCCTTCCCGGAAGTGGCCCCGTACAGAGCCACATTGCCCACGATGATATTCTCATCGGCCTTATAGGCCGCATTCTTCGGCGGATACAGGATCAGCTTGCCGCCGGACAGTCCTTTCCCGAAGTAATCGTTGCTGTCGCCTTCCAGCTCCAGCGTCAGGCCGTGGGGCACGAAGGCACCGAAAGACTGGCCGCCGCCGCCGTAACATTTCACAGTAAAGCTGTCTTCCTTCAGCTTTTCTCCGAAATGCTTGGTGATCTCGCTGCCCAGGATGGTCCCAACCGTACGGTCCGTACTGGAGACATCGATGGACACCGTCTTCTTCTCCCCGGAATCCAGATTCTTCTTAAATTTTTTCAGCAGGACCTTCATATCCACCGTTTGCGGAAGCTTGAAATCAAATTCGTCTTTCGGATCGAAATGGTTCTTCGGCTTGCCGGCATAGGGGCTCTCCAGGATATCGGTGAAATCAAGTTCCCGCTGGCGACTGTCGGACAGGTTATCGCGGGCCTTCAGTAAATCGGAACGTCCCACAAGCTCATCGATGGTGCGCACGCCCAGTTTGGCCATATATTCCCGCATCTCCTGAGCCACAAAGCGCATGAAGTTCATGACATATTCGGGCTTGCCCTTAAAGCGTTTACGCAGCTCCGGGTTCTGAGTTGCGATACCCACCGGGCATGTGTCCTGATTACAGACACGCATCATGACGCACCCCATGGTGATCAGCGGGGCCGTGGAGAATCCGAACTCCTCCGCACCCAGCATACAGGCGATGATCACGTCGCGTCCGGTCATCAGCTTGCCGTCGGTCTCCAGGGAGATGCGGCTGCGCAGGCCGTTCTCCATCAGTGCCTTGTGGGTCTCGGAAACACCCAGCTCCCAGGGAAGACCCGCATTCTGAATGGAGCTTCTGGGTGCGGCGCCGGTGCCGCCGTCGAAGCCGGAAATCAGGATCACCTGGCTGCCGGCCTTGGCCACGCCGCAGGCGACTGTACCCACGCCGGCCTCAGAAACCAGCTTGACCGAGATCCTCGCGTCCCGGTTCGCATTTTTCAGATCGTAGATCAGCTGCGCCAGGTCCTCGATCGAGTAGATATCATGATGGGGCGGCGGTGAGATCAGCGTCACGCCCGGTGTGGAATACCGGGTCTTCGCGATCCACGGATAGACCTTCTTGCCCGGCAGATGTCCGCCTTCACCGGGCTTGGCGCCCTGTGCCATTTTGATCTGGATCTCTTTCGCGTTGACCAGATACTCGGACGTGACGCCGAAGCGGCCGGAAGCCACCTGCTTGATGGAACTGCAGCGCTCGGAGTAGAGACGCTCCACATTCTCGCCGCCCTCACCGGTATTGGACTTGCCGCCCAGCTGATTCATGGCCAGTGCCAGGCATTCATGGGCCTCCTGGGAGATGGAGCCGTAGGACATGGCCCCGGTCTTAAACCGCTTGACGATATTCTCAACCGGCTCCACCTCGTCGATGGGGATCCCGCCGTCCTCCGGGAATTTAAAATCCAGGCAGCCGCGCAGCGTCCGCACATGATCCTGGTCATTGACCAACTTGGAATACTCCTTGAACTGCTCATAGTCTCCGGTCTGTGTGGAGTGCTGCAGCAGATGGATCGTCATGGGGTTATACAGATGATCCTCCTTGCCGCTGCGGTACTGATGTGTGCCGCCGGACTCGAACGTTGTGTCCGTATACAGACCCAGGGGATCAAAGGCCTGGGAGTGGTTATATTCCACATCCTCCTCGATCTCTTTCAGGCCGACGCCCTCCACACGGGAGACCGTATTGGTAAAGTACTTGTCGATGACATCCTGATTGATGCCCACGGCCTCGAAAAGCTGGCTGTCCGCATAGGACTGGATCGTGGAGACGCCCATCTTCGCGGCAATTTTCACGATGCCGTTGATTACGGCCTTATTGTAGTCGTCACAGGCGGCGGAGTACTCCTTGTCCAGCAGATTCTCGTCGATCAGCTCCTGGATGCAGTCCAGAGCCAGATAGGGATTGACCGCGCTGGCGCCGTATCCCAGCAGCGTAGCAAAATGATGGACCTCTCTGGGTTCGCCGGATTCCAGGATCAGATCCACCGCCGTTCCCTTCTTGGTCCGGATCAGGTGCTTGGACACGGCGGATACGGCCAGCAGACTGGGAATGGCGGCGTGGTTCTCATCCACGCCCCGGTCGGAAAGGATGATATAGTTGGCTCCCTCCCGGTAGGCCTTGTCCACATTGACCATCAGGTGGTCCAGCGCCTTCTCCAGGCTCGTCCCCTTATAGTACAGGATGGAGACGGTCTCCACCTTGAATCCTTCGATCTTCATGTTCCGGATCTTCATCATATCCACGTTGGTCAGGATCGGGTTCTGGACCCGGAGCACATGGCAGTTGTCCGGCTGGTCCTGCAGCAGGTTCCCGTCCTTGCCGATATAAACGGTGGTGGAGGTAATGATCTCCTCACGGATGGAATCCAGCGGCGGGTTGGTCACCTGTGCGAACAGCTGCTTAAAGTAGTTGAACAGCGGCTGATGTCTCTTGGACAGGACGGCCAGCGGCGTATCGATGCCCATGCTGGCGGTGGGTTCCGCACCGTCCCGCGCCATGGGCAGGATCGCGGTCTTGATATTCTCCATGGTGTACCCGAAGGCCTTCATCAGGCGGTAGCGCTCCTCCGGCGTAGACTGCGGGACCCTCTTGTTGGGGATCGGCAGTTCCTTCAGCCGGACCAGGCCCTGATACAGCCATTCTCCGTAAGGCTTCTGATTCGCGTAGCGTTCCTTGATCTCGTCATCGCCGATCAGGCGGCCCTCCTTCAGGTCCACCAGCAGCATCTTGCCAGGCGACAGGCGGGATTTCATGACCACATGGGCGGGATCGACATCCAGAACGCCCACTTCGGATGCCAGGATCAGCCGGTTGTCGTCGGTGATATAGTACCGGCTTGGACGCAGTCCGTTCCGGTCCAGCACCGCGCCGATCATGTCCCCGTCGGAGAACAGGATGGACGCGGGCCCGTCCCAGGGCTCCATCATCGTCGCATAGTACTGGTAAAAGTCCCTCTTTTTCATGGACATATTCTGATTGTTTTCCCAGGGCTCCGGGATCGTAATCATAACCGCCTTCGGCAGTTCCATACCGGACATGACCAGAAATTCCAGCGTGTTATCCAGCATGGCCGAATCGGATCCGTCCGTATTGACCACCGGCAGCACCTTGGCCAGGTCTTCCTGGCTGAATGCGTCGTTGTACATGGTCTCCTCACGGGCCAGCATACGGTCGGCGTTGCCGCGGATCGAATTGATCTCCCCGTTGTGGAGGATAAGACGGTTCGGATGGGCACGGCGCCAGCTGGGCGTCGTGTTCGTGGAGAACCGGGAGTGTACCATGGCCATGGCGCTCTCATAGTCCTCGTCCATCAGATCCAGATAGAACCTGCGCAGCTGATGCACCAGGAACATGCCTTTATAGACGATGGTCCTGGAAGAGAAGGAGGCCACATAGGTCTTGTCCGTGCTCTCCTCGAAGACACGGCGGATGATATACAGTTTCCGGTCAAAATCCAGACCCTGCTTAATATTCTTCGGCCGCTTGACGAAGCACTGGCAGATATAAGGTGCCGTGGCGAGGACCTCTTCGCTGAGCACCGACTCATCAATGGGCACATCCCGCCAGCCGAGGAATTCCACTCCTTCCTTCTCGCAGATCACCTCAAACATCTTCTGCGACTGCTGACGCGGCAGACTGTCCGGCGGAAAATAGAACATCCCCACGCCGTAATCTCTCGCCTTCCCCAGGCTCAGTCCCATCTCACCCGCGGCTTTGGAAAAGAACTTGTGTGAGACCTGCAGCAGGATGCCGACACCGTCGCCGATCTTGCCTGTTGCGTCCTTTCCTGCACGGTGCTCCAGTTTTTCCACAATGGTCAGCGCATCGCTGACGATATCATGGCTGGGCGTACCGTCGATGTTAATGACCGCGCCGATCCCGCAGGCGTCGTGGTCAGCGGGGAAAGGCTTCCCCTTCCTGTGTTTCGTCTGACTCATATCTTTGCTCCTTTGCAAAATTGATCGTCCGATATAGTATGACAATAATTTTTAGACTAAACGCCGCTGTCTCCGTAGTTTGACAGCACGCGGGCCGACGGATCATCCACGTCGCACCCTTCCCAGTCCCGGTTGGGCATCCAGAAGTCCACGATCATCTCGGCCTGGCCGGGATAGTACTGCTCAAAGATCTCTCTGTACAGCAGGGATTCCTTGGTAAAGGGCCTGGCGAAATCGTAGGCTGCCGCCTTTTCCCGGAACTCCTGATCCGTATACAGGCTGTCGGCATACTCTTTCAGATCGTCCACCATGGAATGACCCACGGCGTCGCTGAACGCGGCTTTCTCGCGCATCAGCATATCCTGCGGAAGCCAGTCGCCCTCGAAGGCGTGGCGGAGCAGATATTTCCCCTTTCCGTAGGTATTGACTTTCAGCGCCGGGTCCAGGGACATGACGTAGGAAACAAAATCCAGGTCCCCGAAGGGAACACGGGCCTCCAGGGAGTTGACGGATATGCAGCGGTCGGCCCGGAGGACATCGTACATATGCAGCTGGCGTACCCTCTTGACCGACTCCTCCTGGAAAGCCTCGGGAGACGGTGCGAAGTCCGTATATTTATATCCGAACAGCTCGTCGGAGATCTCGCCGGTCAGGATGACCCGCAGGCTGGTATTCTCATGGATATACTTACATACCAGATACATGCCGATGGACGCGCGGATCGTGGTGATGTCGTAAGTGCCCAGCATCGCGATGACTTCCGGCAGTGCGGCGATCACGTCATCCCGGCTGATGATCACCTCGGTATGATCCGCATGGATATACTCAGCCACCTGCCTTGCATACTTCAGATCGATGGCGTCGGTGTCCATCCCGATCGCAAAAGTCCGGATCGGCTGATCCATCAGTCGCGCGGATACGGCACAGACAAGGGAAGAATCCAGACCGCCGGACAGCAGAAAGCCGACGGGAACATCGGAGTCAAGACGCTTTTCGATCCCGGCGATCAGTTTTTCGCGGATATTCCTGCAGGCGGTCTCGAGATCGTCGTGACACACCTCGTCGACCTGGGTAATATCCCGGTAGCAGACCCATTCCCCGTTCTTGTAATAATAGCCGGGCGGGAACGGCCGGATATCCTTGCAGATCCCGACCAGATTCTTCGCCTCACTGGCAAAAATGATCTCGTCCGTATCCTTGATATACCCGTAATACAGCGGACGGATCCCGATCGGATCCCGGGCCGCGATCAGGTCATCCGTTTCCTGGTCATAGATCACCATGACGAATTCGGCGTCCAGCATGGCGAACATGTCGCATCCGTATATTTCATATAAAGGAAGGATCAGCTCGCAGTCGCTTTCGCTGACAAACTCATATCCCTTCCCTTCCAGCTCCTGTTTGATCGGGCGGAATCCGTAGATCTCACCGTTGCAGATCACGCACCGGCTGCCCCGGACGAACGGCTGCATGCCGGATTCTGACAGGCCCATGATGGTCAGGCGCTCAAAGCCCATCATCGCATGATCGAACGTCAGGATCCGGATCCGGTCGGGTCCACGGGACGCGGTTTTTTGAAGGCCGGCAGTGAATTCTTCTTCGGAAAGTCCGCTGCCGCAAAAGCCCATTATCGAACACATAAATAAC
>JAJQAH010000043.1 GCA_021203885.1 Oscillospiraceae bacterium
ATATTTGAGCCATTCATCCCCCACCTGCTTCGCAGAGGTGGAGGCTTTCTGGCTAGCCTTCGGTAAAAATTATGGATCAGGAAGAGAAAAAAAAGAGAAGACTGCTCCCCCGTCTGGTGATCGGCCTGGTGATCCTGGTTGTGCTCGCCGCCGTGATCCTGCTGGTGGCGTTCCGGGACCAGCTGAATCTGGACTCGCTCGGGAGGCGCATCACATACCGTTCCCTGGAACGCAGTGAAACCGGCGTGACCGAGCCCTTTTCCATCGACGGAAGCGCCACGGACCAGTACGGTCTGCTCGGCGACGATCTTTTTATCTGCACCCCGAGGGGGGTCAGGCTTTACGCCGTTGACGGTGAGTGTTATTATATGGATGAGACCGTTTCCCTCTCCGACCCGGCGGCTGAGATCTGCGGTGATTACGCCGCCGTATACTCCATCGGGGAAAATGTCGTATATCTGTACAGCGGCCGCGACCAGACCGGCGCCCTGACCAAACTGGACGGGGCCGTATCGTCGGTACGCCTGAACTCCAAGGGCTGGTTGGCTGTCGTTACGCAGGACAGCAGCTACAAGGCGGTCATCACCGTCTATGATAAAAAACTGGATCCGCAGTGTTCCATCCGGCTCTCCACTTCTTACGCGGTGGACGCCGTGGTTACGGAGGACTGTAAATATCTGGCCGCCGTCACCATCGGCCAGGACGACGCCGTCTTTGACAGCGGCCTGAGTCTGTATTCCCTGTCCACAAGCCAGGAGACCGGCACATACTACGATCTGTCCCCCTCGTCGGAGCTTTCCCTGAACGGCAATATCGTGCTGGACCTGTTATGCGGCTCCCCCGTCTGGCTGGTAGGTGACAATGCCGTCGATATATGGAACGGAGACGATCTGATCACCTGGGACTACCAGAACATGCATCTGCGGGATTACGCCGTCGGCAGCCGTATGGCGGCCGTGCTGCTGAGCAGGAATCAGACCGGCAGTCAGGCCCAGCTGTATCTGCTGGGCACGGACGGCAGCAGCTCCGATCCCGTTTCCGTCAGCGACCAGGTGCTCAGTATGTCCGTGGCAGGGCGTTACGCCGCCGTGCTTACCTCCGACACCCTGGACATCTATACCCAGGATCAGGAAGTTTACGCCGAGCTGAATTCCGTCGGGGGCGCCCGGCAGGCAGTTATGCGCAGCGACGGAAGCGTCTTCCTGGTCCGCAGCGGTTACGCCCAGATGTTTATCCCCTGACCCGCAGCCAGCGGACCGGAATTTTTTGGAGGCCTTGAATGACTACAACAACCGTCATTTATGAAATCGTGATCCTGATCGTGCTGATCCTCTTCGGCGTCTGGGGCGCCCACCGGGGATTCGTCAGGACGCTCTGCTCCCTGATCGCCCTGCTGGTGGCTCTGGTGGGAGCTCTGCTGCTGACCAATCTTCTCAGCCCCACGGTGGCCGGATGGCTGACGCCCGTTTTCGAGCCTTCCATCACTTCCACCGTGGAGAACGCCCTGCCCGAAGAGATCGCGCAGGCCAGTCTCAACACATCCCAGCTTCAGGAGTACCTGCAGCAGTCCGACCTGCCGCTGGGCCTGAACAGTATTCTGGCCGATCTGGCCGGTGAGATCCCGGATATCGGCACGCAGGACATCGTCGCCGGCTTCTCCTCCGCGCTGGCGGGTGTGGTGGCGCAGGTGGTGGCATCCGCGGGCCTGTTCCTGATCTTCTTCATCGTGATCCTTCTCCTGTGGCGTCTGATCTCCAAGGGACTGAATCTGGTCACGAAGCTTCCCGTCCTGAATTTTCTCAATAAACTGGCCGGATTTATTTTCGGCGTAGTCCGGGGCGGCGTTTTCGCTTTTGCCGTGCTGTGGGTGCTGCGCACCCTGGGCGTTCTGACCCAGGAGACGATCGACGACGGCATCCTTCTGCGTCTGTTCGATTCCTTCATGTCCTAGCAGCCGCGGAAATGGAAAAAAGCAGCAAGAAGGCCTTCTGAACGGTCCTTTTGCTGCTTTTCTTTTTTGCAGAATTTTCTCTTAAGCCTGCTCCGTCCCCAGCGCCTTCCGGTACTCCTCCGGGTCGTTGACGTTGCGCAGGATCCGGTCCAGGTCGAACTGCGGAAGATCCCCGGCCGGGATCTCCAGTGTGTCCACTTTCTCCAGCACCTGGGACATGGAGCGGCGGCCCTCGCCCAGCGCCTGCCGGACGGGTGCCAGGCAGGCCGCGGCGTAGACCGCGAACAGTGTCTCCGCCCGGCCGCCGTGGCGGATCAGGCAGGCATCATGTCCGTCCAGGCGTTCCAGGAGATACAGGGCCAGCGCGGGATCCCCGAAAGGCAGATCGGTGGCCGTCAGAAAGATCACGTCGGCTCCCGTATCCAGGAAGGAGGCTTCCAGCCCGGCCAGCGGTCCTTCCCCGGCATGCCGGTCCACCACTTCCTGTGCCCCGTAGGTGTCGAACCTGCCGGCCTCGTTTACCGAAACGGCCGTCACGTCGAACCACGGGCGGTACAGGCTGACCAGATGGGACAGCATGGTCCCCTCCCCGAAGGGCAGCATAGCCTTGTCCCTGCCCATCCGTCTGGACATTCCTCCCGCCAGTATGACAGCGGCTGTTTTCACTGGTCTTTTCCCGTCAGATCCGGGCCGCGCCGGACTGTCTGGCCGCGCGGCTGACTGCCTCGGCCAGGGCCGGGCGGACCCTGGGATCGAAAGCCTCCGGCACGATATAATCCGGGGACAGGTTCTCCTCCGCCAGCTGAGCCAGCGCCTCGGCGGCCGCCATTTTCATCTCTTCGTTGATACAGCTCGCCCGCACGTCCAGCGCGCCCCGGAACACGCCGGGGAAGGCTAAGACATTGTTGATCTGATTCGGGAAGTCGGACCTGCCGGTGCCCACGACGGCGGCGCCGGCTTTCTTGGCCAGGTCCGGCATGATCTCCGGGACCGGGTTGGCCATGGGGAAGAGGATCGGATCTTTCGCCATGGAGCGCACCATCTCCTCCGTCACCTCGCCGGGCGCGGAAACACCGATGAACAGATCCGCGCCGCGAAGCGCGTCGGCCAGTGTGCCCTGCTCCCTCTCCGGGTTGGACAGCTCCGCCAGCTCCGCCTTCGCCGGATTCGTCTCCAGATCGGGCCGTCCGGCATAGATGATCCCTTTCCTGTCACATATCAGAGCGTCCCTCAGCCCCATGTTCCGCAGCAGTTTGAAGATCGCGGTCCCGGCGGCGCCGGCTCCGGAAAATACCGTTCGGATGTCTTCCAGCTTTTTCCCGGTCAGCTTCAGCGCGTTCGTCACGGCTGCGGCCACGATAATGGCCGTTCCGTGCTGATCGTCGTGGAATACCGGGATGTCGCACCGCTCGATCAGTTTTCTCTCGATCTCGAAGCAGCGGGGCGCGGCGATATCTTCCAGGTTGATCCCCCCGAAAGATCCCGCCAGCGGAGCCACCGCGTTCACGAACTCATCCACGTCTTTCGTGCGCACACAAAGGGGCAGCGCGTCCACACCCCCGAAGGCCTTGAAAAGGACACATTTTCCTTCCATGACGGGCATGCCCGCCTCAGGGCCGATATCCCCCAGCCCCAGCACGGCGGACCCGTCGGTGATAACGGCGACGGTGTTCCAGCGTCCGGTCAGATCGAAGGACTTCGACGGATCCTTCTGGATCTCCAGGCATGGCGCCGCCACGCCCGGCGTATAGGCAAGGGACAGGGAATCCCTGTCGTCCACTTTCATTTTCGGTACGATGTCCAGCTTGCCTTTCCACTGCTCATGCAGGCGCAGCGACTCTTTCATATAATCCATAATCCGCCCTCCAAAAAGCCGGATTTTTCCGGCAAACTTTTTATTGCATTTACAAAACAATCGTGCTATCATAGCTTTAATATTTATCATAGCTCATTTTATGAGATTTTGGAAGTGCCTGAAACAAAGTTTCCAAATTATAATTTCAGGTTTTCCTGCCACACAGTCCCGGCTTTGCTCCGGTCAGGGCTGTGATTTTTGTGTCCCCAAAAAATTCTTTGCAAAAATTTTATCAGAAAGGGATCATGATGTCTTTTCTCCTTGAAAAAGACGGGTCTTCAAGAGGTTCATAGTTATGCGAGTGAAATCCGAAAAAAGGACTCACAAAACCTTAGGGCGGGTATTCGCCTGTATCTGCCTGGCCTCATTCGTCGCCCTGGTCATTGTAGCTGCCGTAACGGGGTTCGTTGACAGCAATTACCTGATCGCAGGCGCGGTTATGCTGGTTGCAGTGGCGGTCATCTTCGCCCTGCTGACCTGGACCGGCAGAGGAAAACGGCTGGTGGTCGGTGTGGTGCTGGAAATCATTTTCAGCATTATCGCCATTATCGCGTGCATTGTTATTGGCGTGTCCGGTCAGACACTGGGCCAGATGACGGGCAGAGAAACACAGACGATCCAGGTCGGTGTTTTTGTCCGCGTGGAGGACGAACCCACTTATGACCTGACGGATCCTGCCAACGTTTACGGAATCCTTTCGGGCCTGGACCGGGAGAATACGGATCTGGCCCTGGATGAATTCGAAGAAAAATACGGTTTTTATCCTCAGACGGCGGAATACAACAGTCCCGCTGCACTGGCAGACTCCCTGCTGGCGAGCTGGGAAGATAACGCTATCATTTTAAATACCGCTTATCTGCAGCTGCTGGAAGAGTCGGAAGGGTATGAGGATATTATGGACCGCATCGTCCAGATCGAAACCTTCAATATCGAGGTCAGGACCGCCAACAGTTCTGATGATACGACCATCGACAAAACCGCCTTTACCGTCTACATCAGCGGCATCGACAGCCGGGAGGGCCTGCAGGCAAGCAGCCTCAGCGACGTGAACATCATAGCGGCGGTCAATACGGAGACCCACCAGGTGCTTCTGCTGACGACGCCGAGGGATTACTATATACCGCTTTCCATCTCCAACGGCGAGAAGGATAAACTGACCCATGCCGGCATTTACGGTGTCAACGTCAGCATGGACACCCTCGCCGACCTCTACCATGTGCCGATAGACTATTACTTCCGCATCGACTTTGACGGATTCAAGGGCATTGTCGACGCGCTGGGCGGCATTACGGTCTATTCGGACTATACTTTCTGGAGCCAGAATGTCGAAGGTTATTATTTCGTTGAGGGTGAAAACGAAATGGACGGAGAGGCCGCCCTTGCTTTCTGCCGGGAGCGTTACTCCTTCCCGGACGGGGACCTGCAGCGGGGCCGGAACCAGATAGCCGTCCTTAATGGAATCATTCAAAAGGCCGCATCTCCCGCTATTCTGGGAGGATACATGGATATCCTTGATTCCATGAGCGACCATTTTGAGACCAGTATCCCCTATGATCTGATCACCAGTATTGTCCGTGATGTGGAGAGATCCGGCGCAAGCGAATGGAACATAGTCAACGCCAGTGTCGGCGGTTATGGTTCCATGGAAGTTACCTACACGCAGCAGGTGGAGGCCTCGGTAGTCATCCCGTATGACGACTCCGTGGAGGAGGCCACACAGCTGCTCGTGGATGTGCTCAACGGTGAGATCATCACGCAGCCCGATCCGGAGACGCTCGGCAGCGCCGAATACGGTTAATAGATACTTTTACTTCGAAAAACTCCGCAGTCTTTAAAGGCTGCGGAGTTTTTTTAATAATCGGAACACTTGGCCAGCAGTGCTTCCCATTTCTCGTCCACGTATTTCTGGCTCTCCTCGATCGTCCATTCGTTCCCCGGCTGGAAGCAATGCCTGAACCGGCCCTGAAGACGCATGAACTCCTCGACCGGCAGTTTTTTCTTTGGCTCATAGGTCAGCCGCCACCGGCCGTTGTCGACCTCATAGAGCGGCCAGACGCAAGTATCCACCGCCATCCGGCATATCAGCGCCAGATCCGAACTGTCATACTGCCAGCCCCGGGGACAGGGCGCCAGCACGTTGACGAAGGCGGGTCCCTCCGTATAAATAGCCCGGTGGGCCTTTTCGTGGAAATCCCTGAAGTTCCCGATAAAGGTAGTCTGCGCCACATAGGGGATATT
The DNA here is from genome assembly GCA_021203885.1 of Oscillospiraceae bacterium. Taxonomy (GTDB): domain Bacteria; phylum Bacillota; class Clostridia; order Oscillospirales; family Oscillospiraceae; genus JAJPXI01. The sequence continues at coordinate 6,045 of JAJQAH010000043.1, forward strand.
GTGCGCCTCTACGATGGCAGTCAGATCCTTCTGGTTCTGTTTCTTTCCCACCGACTGAGTCCCCGCCGGAGACGTGGTCGCGCTGGCAAACCGTGGCGTGGCGGATGAGCGCTGGATCCCGGTATTCATATAGGCCTCGTTGTCATAACAGAAATACGTAAAATCGTGGCCCCGCTCCAGCGCGCCGGACAGTGACTGCAGACCGATGTCATACGTGCCGCCGTCCCCTCCGATACAGATGAATTTGAATGAGTCGTCGATCTTTCCACGGCGCCGGAGGGCATGATAGGCAGCTTCCACTCCCCCGATGGAGGCCGCGGCGTTTTCAAACGCCGAGTGGATATAGCTGTCCTCCCAGGAAGTATAGGGATAGAGAAAGGACGAGACTTCCAGGCAGGAAGTGGCGTTGCTGATCACGGCCCGGTCCTCCGGATCCAGTGCCCGCAGGATCCCCCGGCAGGCCACGCCCGCCGCGCAGCCGGCGCAGAGACGATGCCCGCCCGTAAACCGTTCGGGCTTGTTCATCTCCTGTTTCAGATTATACGGCATCGTCAGTCGCCTCCTCTCTGGCCCATATGGCTGTATATTGCGCCCCGGTCTCCGCCGGAAGCGATATCCAGCAGCCGGTCAAAGACGGTCCGGATATCCTCCACCGCGCAGTCTCTTCCGCCGAGGCCGTATACGATATCGATCATTTCCGGCCGGTTTTCCAGGTCATAACAGGCGGACCGCGTCTCCGCGAACAGCGGACCTCCGCAGCCGGAAAATCCCTCACTTTTATCCATAACGGCCACGGCGCTGCACCGGCTGAGAGCCTCCGCCAGTTCCTTGGCGGGGAACGGACGGAAGACCCGGATCTTCACGAGCCCGACCTTCAGCCCCTCTTCCCGGAGCTGGTCGACACACGCCTTCGCGGTACCGGCCGTGGATCCGATCAGCACGATCGCGGCTTCCGCGTCCTCCATGCGGTACTCCTCCAGCATGCCGTACCGGCGTCCAAACGTCCGTTCAAAATCGGCGGCCACCTCCATGATGATCTCGGGGGCGGCCATCATGGCGTGCGCCTGCTGGACCTTGTGCTCCATATAGAAAGGACAGGTGTCATAGGCGCCGACAGCCAGAGAGTTCTCATGCTTGAGCAGGAAATTCTCCGGCGTAAATTCCCCCACGAACTTTTTGACCTGTTCATCCTCCTCCAGCAGGATATTCTCCACCGAGTGGGATGTGATAAACCCGTCCATGCAGGTCATAACCGGCAGCCGCGCTTTCTCGCCGATCCGCATGGCCTGCAGGAAATTGTCGTAGGCCTCCTGATTGTTCTCCGCGTAGATCTGAATCCAGCCGGAATCCCTGGCCCCCATGGAGTCGGAGTGATCGTTGTTGATGTTGATCGGGCCGGTCAGCGCGCGGTTTACCACCGCCAGTGTCACCGGCTGCCGTGCGGAGGCCGTCACATACAGCATTTCATACATATAGGCGAGCCCCGCGGAGGAAGTGGCCGTGACCGCTCTCGCTCCGGCCGCCTGCGCGGCCATGCATGTGGACATGGAGGAGTGCTCGCTTTCGACGGTGACGAACTCGGTATCCACCTTGCCGTCCGCCACATACTGGGCGAAATACTGGGGGATCTCGGTAGACGGTGTGATCGGATAGGTGGCGAAAACATCCGGATTGATCTGCCGCATGGCGTGAGCCACGGCTTCATTGCCGGAGAGACGCTCTTTTACAGACATGATCACATCACCTCCTTTTCCATCTGAATGGCCCCGAAGGGACAGACCTTGGCGCAGATCCCGCAGCCTTTACAGTGGTCATAGTCGAAATCCGTGCGTTTCCCCTGAACCACGGGGATCGAGGAATCCGGGCAGAAGGGCGTGCAGAGCAGGCACTGCTTGCACTTATCCTGGTTCCACCGGGGAACGTCGGACCGCCACTCCCCGGTCCTGATGACACGGGCGGTACCCCCCTGGGGGACCTCCCCGCCGATGGTCATCTCCTGCCAGGGCGTCTGCTCGTTGATCTTTAACGGATCACAGCTCATGGCTCTTTACCTCCTTCATGGCGGCCGTCAGGGCATCCATATTCCCCTGGATGACCTGGGGCTTCTGCGCGAATTTATGCCGGTATGAGCTCTCCATGTTGGCCACAAATTCTTCGGGTTCCACCACCCGGCTGATCTCGACCAGGGCCGCCAGCATGGGCGTGTTCGGAAAGTATGCCCCCAGGCACTCTTCAGATATGCGCCGGGCGTCCACCGTATATACAGCGCCCGGATAGTCCCTGAGGAGCGGCCGGAGCTCTTCCGGCGCTCTGGAGGAGTTGATAATGATACCGCCTTCCGGATTCAGCCCCGCTGTGACATCCACGGTGTTCAGAAGAGATTCGTCCACTACGACCACATAATCCGGATCATAAATATAAGAATGAATGGTGCACGGATCCCTGCTGATCCGGTTGTAGGCGGTAATGGGCGCTCCCATACGCTCCGGACCATACTCGGGAAACCCCTGCACGTATAAGCCGGACGCGAAAGCGGCGTCCGCCAGAAGCAGGCAGGCTGTCTTTGCCCCCTGGCCGCCCCGTCCGTGCCAGCGGATCTCGGTCATCTCTTTCATAAAAAACTCTCCTTTCGCATGCGCGCGGTCTTATTTTTCTGCGCATGCGGGCCTTCATATTGGAAAAAAATACCCGCCCTCTGTAAAAGGACGGGTAAAATACTCGTTATACCACCTGTTACAGCGTACCAGCATACGCATCCTTTGATAACGGAAAGCACCGGCGGAGCTTACTTGCCTTTGGCGTTCGGTCCGCAGCTCGGGAGGGATCTTCACTTTTCCAAACGTATGGCTCGGCTTCCACCGTCCCGAACTCGCTGTACTGTTTAAAGGAAAAGCTACTTTCTCCGTCATAGCCATTATAATATTTTTTTCGTTCAGCAAAAGTATTATACGACGGGCCGCAACGA
>JAJQAH010000010.1 GCA_021203885.1 Oscillospiraceae bacterium
GAACTGGCTGCACAGTCATTTTTAATTTTTAAAAAGTTTTGAAATTTTTCTTTAGATTTGCTTCGCCTGAAGCAGATCCCGCTTTCATCCAGTCCCATTTTTTTTCGTCCAAATTGTCCAGATTTTGGACGAAAACACAAACCAGAAACTCTCGGTTCTTACAGACATATTGCCTGTCAAAACTGGGCGGGCAAAAGATTATCAAGCGTTTTCTTCCGTTTGGGCATGTTGGTTTTCCTGCCTAAAATCATGACGGATTCTGCCAATGTTGCTGTAACATTTGCCGTTGAATCTTACAGCAAATCATGCTAACATACCATTCGGAGATGATAATATGCCAAATATCAAACCTGTTTCGGATCTTCGGAATTATTCGGACGTTTTGCGTGATGTAGCAGTCGGATCTCCCGTTTTCCTGACCAAAAACGGGAGGGGACGGTACGCCATCCTGGATATGGAAGATTATGAAAAGAATGCAGCTACTCTGAGATCATTACAAGAGTCAGAAGAAGAGGGGAAATCGGGAGAGAACTGATTTTCTCAGGATTCCGCAAACTGATAATTTCCTGAGAAAAAATTGAAAACGTAAATCGTAAAGAGGTATTGCTCCAACAATGCAAAGAAAAAGATATGCAATTAAATTCCTGGCGATTCTTTTCATGCTCGCCCTGATCCTGAGCCTTGTCGCCTGCGGGGGAGAAACAGCTACATTCATTCAGCTGGAAGGAACCCCGGCCGATGAGAAAAGAGCCGGAAACATAGAAGTGGAGGACTCGGAGGCAATCTATATCCTTCCCCTGTCGGTCAGAACCTTGCGCGGCACATGGAAATCCGAACCGTTCGCGGACGGTTCCTGGATCGAAGCGATCGTCGACTATGACGGCGACGCGGGGATCCTGACCCTGTTCCGGGATACGGAGGGAAGCAGGGAGACCTACTGGACGGGTCTCAGCACTTCTCTGACCGAGGATGACACTTCTTACTGCCTGACATCCAACCGCAACGGCCTGAAGGAAATGATCTCCACGGAAGAAGAACTGATCCTGTATTACTCCAAGTATGAGGATGCCATTTATTACACCGTCACGGATGATGACGGAACCACGAGCACCGTATGGCTTTATAAGGAATCGGACGAAGTGCCGGATATTTTGGATTATCTGATAGACGCGGAGCCGGAGGATGAGGAGGAAGAAGATGAAGAGAATGAAGAAGACGATGAAGAATCCGAAGACACCGGGGAAGAAGTGGTTACAGTAGAAGGCGACACCGAAGTTACCTACCTGATCAATGACGAGACCTGTGATCACAACTGGGGCACCGGCACGGTGACAAGGCAGCCGACCTGTGAGACTGCCGGCGTCAGGACCTACACCTGCAGTAAATGCGGGTCGACCAAAACGGAAAGCATTACCGCCCTCGGCCATGACTACGAGCTGAACACGATCCGGGCCGCCACGGAGACCAGTGACGGTACGGGGATCTATGTGTGTTCCCGTTGCAGTGACGCGTATGTGGCGACCCTGCCGAAGCTGGATCACGACTATCAGCCGGTCTATAAAACGGTCCACCATGAGGAGACGGGCCATTATGAGGACCAGCCTGTTATGGAGAACCGGTATGTCTGCGATGTGTGCGGCTGGTATACCGAGGACCTGACCGGGATCTCCACCGGCGATGAACGGAGCCTGGTCAGATCGCACATCCAGCAGGCACACGGAGGCAACGGCGAGTATTCCAGAAAGAGCGTTCAGGTGGGGGAGGAGACGGTTTATGTGGTCGACTCCGAAGAATATGACGAAAAAGTCGTGGACTACTACCAGTGTGCCAACTGCGGGGACAAGAAAGATCACCTTTGATCCGGATCGGTGCGCCTGACCGGCCGCGGATCTGAGTATTTTTCCGCGCGGACCGGTTCCCCGCAGAAAAGAAAAAGCCCCGGCATCAACCGGGGCGCACCTTTTTCATCTTGGCCTGAAAATGCCAGAAAGCCCCCGGATCGCTCCGGAGGCTTTCTGGCAAAAATTTATTATTTTACTTTCTCTTTCAGACCTTTGCCGGGCTTGAATGCCGGAACCTTGGTAGCAGCGATCTTGATCGTCTTGCCGGTCTGAGGATTGCGCCCGGTGCGGGCAGCGCGCTTACGGACCTCGAAAGTTCCGAAGCCGATCAGCTGGACCTTCTCGCCTTTCTTCAGGGCATTGGCGATAATGTCGGTCGTTGCGTTCAGTGCCTTCTGAGAGTCAGCCTTGCTCAGTTTCGCTTTCTTGCTGATCATGTCAACCAGTTCACTTTTATTCATCTTTTTCCCTCCCATCCTACTAAATTTTTGCCTTTGCAAACCTTATTATACCACATAATCCCGGAATGTAAAGGATAAACTCCCGTATGACGCGGTTTTGGTTTATGTTGAAAGGCAAATTAACGAATTGATGTCCGGGAAAGCCCGGACGGAACGGCCGTATCGGCGGCCTTTGGAGATTACTTCTTGCCTTTGAACAGGTTCTCGACGTCTCCCACGATATCTTTGCCTTTGTCGTTCACTATCTTCTCGGCTTCGTCCTTGACAGCGCCGACGATCTTGTCCTTGATGTCGGACTTTTTGTCGTCTGTCGCGGCGGCATTCTGTTGCTGCGCGTCATTTACCTTCTGGGCAGCATCCTGCTGGGCGTCATTCACCTTCTGGGCGGCGTCCTGCTGGGCATTGTCCTTATTGTCGGAAGCGTGTCCCAGCTTGTCTCCGATATCTTTGAGAAAACCTTCCGCCGTCTTTTTCACGTCTTTCTCATTCTCATCTGCCATGTCTGTATCCCTCCCTTCTTAGAACTCCGGTTCCTTGATGTGCCTATTATAAAGGAATATCCGCGGGGATTCAATAGTCAATTTGCCAAAAAGGCCGAAATATAGGCTTTTTTGTGGAATATCCCCGAAAAAAAGCCTGAAACAGCGGGATACCGTCCTTTTTTTAGTGCAAAACCCGGAGAATCTCAAAAGAACAGGCTTTTCGGATTGACATATGCGGGGGAATCCTATAAAATAATGCAGAGCCAAATTTCTGAGGTGGTATACGTTTGAAAAAACCGAAAATCCTTGATAATAAAATCTATCTCTATCTGACGGAATTCTTCTCCGGAATGGCCGTCATGGCGGTGGAACTGGCGGCCAGCCGGCTGCTGGCTCCCTATTTCAGTTCCTCCGAGATCGTCTGGACCATCATCATCGGTACGATCATGATCGCCATGGCGCTCGGCAACCTGTACGGCGGCCGCTCCGCGGACAAGCACCCGGACCCGGACCGGCTGTACCGGCGCCTGCTGATCGCGGCGGTGTGGATCGCGGCCATCCCCCTGGTGGGGCGGTACGTCATCCTGGGGGTCTCCGGCCTGCTGGTGGTGACGATCAATACGAATTTCCTGATCATAGCGGCGTTCGTCTCCTGCATGATCATCTTTGTGTTCCCGCTGTTCCTGCTGGGCACCGTGACGCCGTCGCTGGTCAAGTATACCATGGACAGCATGGACGAGGGCGGCCGGGTCGTGGGCCGGCTTGGCGCCTTCAATACCGTGGGCAGCATCATCGGCACGTTCCTGCCCACTTTCGTGACCATCCCCACCGTGGGCACGGCGATCACGTTCCTGATCTTTTCCGGTATCCTGCTGATCCTGGGACTGATCTACTTTATCAGCGCCCACCGCCGGGCCGTCCTCTGCATCGTGACGGCGGTACTGTTCATCCTCTGTTCCATATTCGGAAACGGCGTCAGTTTCGCCTTCTGGGAGTCGGATCTGGCCTATGAGGGGGAGAGCGTTTACAACTACCTGCAGGTCAAGGAGACCGACGACCGGGTGACCCTGTCCACCAACGTGCTGTTCGGGGTCCAGTCGGTCTATGAGAAGAACGAGACCCTGACCGGCATGTACTACGACTACGACCTGGCAGCGCCCGTCATGGCCGGGGCGGGGGAGAAGGACATCAGCATGCTGATCCTGGGTATGGCCACGGGCACCTTCGCCGTGCAGACCCTCCGCTATTTCCCCGACACGCAGATCTCCGGCGTGGAGATCGACAGCGAGATCACGGATCTGGCCTATGAGTACTTCTCCCTGCCGGAGGATATCGAGGTGACCACCTACGACGGCCGCGCCTATCTGGCGGCGGACGACGGCACCTATGACGTGATCATGGTGGATGCCTATCAGGACATCACGATCCCGTTCCAGATGTCCTCCGAGGAGTTCTTCAAGATGGTCCGGGACCACCTGAACCCGGGCGGCGTCATGGTGGTGAACCTGAACATGCGCTCGGATGAGGAGGGCAATATCAACCAGTACCTGTGCGACACCATCGCATCCGTGTTCCCGTATGTGGCCACGGCGGACGTGGGCAAGACCACGAACCGGGAGCTGTTCGCCTGCATGGAGGAGGAGACGCTGGCCGATTTCGGCGGGAAAGCGGCGAAGGTCAGCGACCCGGATCTCCGGGCGCTTCTGGAGCAGGTCAACGACAGACTGGTCCTCTATCATGGCGGCGGCAATATCCTGACGGACGACAAGGCGCCGGTGGAACTTCTGGGCATGTCGGTCATCGATTCGCTGATCACGGACGAGCTGGGCTACTATAAAGATATATTCGAGCAGGACGGCATCCAGGGCCTGCTGAACGCCTTCTAGAAGGCAGACAGATTCTCAAAATTTCATAAGACAGTTCGTGACCATCCTGTCTGTAAACAAAACTACGGATCACCGGGAAGAGGGTTCTCCGGTTCCCGGATTTTAAGAGCAGATGGACATTCGTCTGCTCTTTTTTATGAGGGTGCTCAGCGGCTGCCGGAAAGGAACTCAAAATGAACGCTCTCATATTTCTCATCACCATGATCGTCTTCCTGCTGGCGGTCATCCTTGCCTACCGCCTGTTCGGGACGGCGGGGCTGTACGCCTACATCTGTTTTGCCACGATCCTGGCCAATATCCAGGTGTGCAAGTCCATCGAGGTGTTCGGCATCGCCGCCACCACGGCGCCGGCCCTGTTCGCATCCACCTTTCTGTGTACGGACATCCTGTCCGAATGCCACGGCGCCGCGGCGGCCAAGAAGGCCGTCTGGCTGGGGGTGTTCGTGAATCTGGTGTGGCTGGTGGGCACCCAGCTGACGTTGTGGTTCATCCCCTCCGCCACCGACACGGTCCAGGACTCCCTGGAAGTGATCTTCGGCATGGCGCCCCGGGTGGTGCTGGCCAGTCTGGTCAGCTACGCGTGCTCTCAGCGGCTGGACGTGTTCCTGTATCATCAGATCTGGAAGCGGACGGGGGGCGGGAAGGCAGGATTATGGCTCCGGAACAACGGCGCCACCCTGGTGTCCCAGCTGGCCGACAGCATCATCTTCCCGACCATCGCCTTCGCCGGCAGCATCCCCGGCGGGGAACTTGTGCAGATCATGGCCACCACGTTCCTGTTTAAAGCAATCGTCGCCCTGTGCGACACGCCCTGCGTCTACCTGGCGCGGAAACTAAAGAAAGATGAGGAGGTTCCCGTATAAAATGGAAAGAAAAGAAGAAGATCTGAAGCAGCTGGGCAAAAAGAGCGAGTATCCGAAGGAGTACGATCCGGAGGTGCTGGAGAAGGTGGAGAACCGGCACTCCGGCCGGGACTACTTCGTCAAGTTCAACTGCCCGGAATTTACGTCCAGATGTCCCGTCACCGGGCAGCCGGATTTCGCCACCGTCACGATCTCCTACATCCCCGATATGTGGATCGTGGAATCCAAGTCCCTGAAACTGTATCTGGGCGGTTTCCGGGAGCACGGGGACTTTCACGAGGACTGCGTCAACATGATCCTGACGGACCTGGTGCGGCTGCTGGATCCGCGGTATATGGAGGTGTGGGGCAAGTTCACCCCCCGGGGCGGCATCTCCATCGATCCCTACTGCAATTACGGCAGGCCCGGCACGGACTACGAGGACATGGCAAAAGACCGGCTCCGCTGGCACGACATGTACCCGGAAAAAGTGGACAACCGCTGAAGGCAAAAAAATAAGTCCGGCATACCGTTTTCGGTATGCCGGACATTTTTTAAGGAAGAATCTTACTCTGCGACGAAGGGGAGAAGGGCCATGTGGCGGGCCCTCTTGATGGCCCGGGTCAGCTCACGCTGATGCATGGCGCAGGTACCCGTGGTGCGGCGGGGCACGATCTTGGCCCGGTCGGTCAGGTACCGCCTCAGCTTTGCGTAATCCTTATAGTCGATCTTTTCCACCTTATCCACGCAGAAGGCGCATACCTTGCGGCGTTTGCGGCGGTTGCGCTGATCTCTTTGCTGCTGCTGCTGTTCGTTAGCCATTTTTATGACCTCCTGATTTTCAGTATCGGTACCCGGGCCGCTCAGAAGGGCAGCTCGGACTCATCGGAGAGCTCGGAGAACTGGTCCTCGCCCGCCAGAGGTGTTCCGTAGTCGGGGGACTGCGTCTGGGCAGGGGGCGTGTAGGTGGAATCATTGTCCCTCTTGGAGTCCCCGAAATAGATGTTGTCGGCGACGACTTCCGCCACCGTCCGTTTGACTCCCTCTTTATCGGTGTAGCTGCGCATCTGCAGCCGGCCCTCCACGATGGCCAGCCGGCCCTTGGAGAAATAGCGGGAGACGAACTCGGCGCTGTTCCGCCACGCCACGATGGAGATGAAGTCGGTCTCCTTCTCGCCGGTCTCCTTGTTCTTGAAATCCCGTTCCACGGCGATCCGGAAGGTGCAGACGGAGACGCCGCTGGCCGTCTGTTTCAGCTCCGGGTCGGCCACCAGCCGGCCCTGCAGGAAGATCTTGTTCAGCATGTGGTTCCCGCCTCCTTACTTCTCGTCCTGATTGATGACGATGTAGCGCAGGACCTTGTCGTTGATGCGCAGGTTGCGTTCCAGTTCCGCCGGCAGGGAGGGCTCGCAGGTGAAGGTGAACAGGACGTAGTAGCCGTCCCTCACTTTCTCGATGGCGTAGGCCAGATGCCGCTTGCCCCACTCGTTGACCTCTTGCACGGTGCCTCCGTGCTGCTCGATCAGTCCCTTGAAGCGCTCCGCCTGGGCGGTGACGTCCTCTTTCTCCAGGTCGGGATGGTAGAGGACCATCGCTTCGTAGTTTCCCGAAAGTTTTGCCATAAATGTTGTACCTCCTTATGGACATATGGCCGCCGGCCGGACCGGCGGCAAGGATGTTTTCAGGTGCCGTTTACCGCTTCGCGGAAAGACGGCACAGCCAAGATTATTGCAGAAATTTCCCCGTTTGTCAAGCTTTTTCGGGGCTTTAAAAAAATTATCAGACGGACAGCTCCGTCCCTTCGCCCTCCAGGGCGCCGGACAGGCGCTGCAGAACGGGCCGTACGTCCCGCTCCAGAAAGCGGTCCACCTGCTCCGGGCACCTGCCTATATACTGCTCGGGCTTCAGATGCGCCTCCAGTTCCTCCCGGGTCATGCCGAACAGGGGATCGGCTGCGATCAGGTCGATCAGGTTGTTGGGAAGGCCCTTTTCCTTTACGTTCTCCCCGGCCTCCATGGACAGCTGCCGGATGCGCTCGTGGAGCTCCTGCCGGTTGCCGCCGCGTTTGACGGCGTCCATCATGATATTCTCCGTGGCCATAAAGGGAAGCTCCTCCGCCACGTGCTTCTCGATGACTTTTTCGTGGACGACCAGCCCGCCGGCCACGTTCTCGTAGATATTCAAAACGGCGTCGCAGGCCAGGAAGGCCTCGGGCACGGACAGCCGCTTGTTGGCCGAGTCGTCCAGCGTCCGCTCGAACCACTGGCTGGCTGCGGTCACGGCCGGGTTGGCCGCGTCGGAGATGATGTACCGGCTGAGGGCGCAGATGCGCTCGCACCGCATGGGATTCCGCTTATACGGCATGGCGGAGGACCCGATCTGTCCGGACTCGAAGGGCTCCTCCACCTCCTTCATGTGGCAGAGAAGCCGCATGTCGGTGGCGAACTTGCTGGCCGACTGGGCGATGCCGGACAGGACGTTCACAACCTGCGCGTCCGTCTTTCGGGAATAGGTCTGCCCGGACACGGGCACGACGCCGTCGAAGCCCATCTCGGCCGCGATCTTCGCCTCCAGCTCGTCGCACTTTTCCCCGTCGCCGTCAAAGAGCTCCAGGAAGGAGGCCTGGGTGCCGGTGGTACCCTTGGAGCCCAGCAGTTTCAGGGAGGAGATCCGGTGCTCCGTCTCTTCAAGGTCCGTCAATAGATCGTTCATCCACAATGTGGCCCGCTTGCCCACGGTCACCAGCTGGGCCGGCTGGAAATGGGTGTAGCCCAGGGTGGGCAGATCTTTATATTTCTCCGCGAAGGCCGCCAGCTTGCTGAGGACCCGGGCCAGCTTGTCCCGGATCAGGCAGAGGCCCTCCCGCATCAGGATGATATCCGTATTGTCCCCCACGTAGCAGCTGGTGGCGCCCAGGTGGATAATGGGCATGGCGTCGGGGCACTGCTCCCCGTAAGTCATCACGTGGGCCATGACATCGTGGCGCAGTTCCTTCTCGTGCTCCGCTGCCCGGTCGTAGTCGATGTCGTTGACGTGGGCCTCCAGCTGGTCCACCTGCTCCTGCGTCACCGGCAGGCCCAGTTCCATCTCGGCCCGGGCCAGGGCCACCCACAGCTTCCGCCAGGTGGAGAATTTCTTGTCCGCAGAGAAGATATACTGCATCTCCCGGCTGGCGTACCGGGAGGACAGGGGGCTCTCGTAGCGGTCGGTATCTGCCATATCTTTCATTCCTCGCTTTCCGGCGGTTCGTTGCTTTCGGGTGTATCTTTGCTTTCAGGGGTATCTTTATTTTCAGACGCGCTGTCGTGTTCCGGCGGGGCCTCATCCGCATCTTGATGAACCGATTGCGTCCCACTATACCCGGTGCATACTTCTACATCAGGCTTTTCAGGAAAATTTTCATGTTCAGAATCTTCAGACGT
>JAJQAH010000097.1 GCA_021203885.1 Oscillospiraceae bacterium
GGCGGGACAGCAGGAAAGAAGGTGCGCCCGGACCCGCACGGCTGTGCGGCTCGGGCTTGAATATGACCATATCAGAATATCTCTCCTCACTGGAGGGGAAGAAAGTGGGCGTCATCGGGATCGGCGTATCCAACAGGCCCCTGATCCGGATGCTGCGCGATGCCGGCATCGACGTGACCGCCTATGATAAATCCGAACGGGAAAAACTGGGCGACATCGCCAAAGAGATGGATGACCTGGGCGTTACGATGGTGCTGGGGCCTGACTACCTGGACCGGCTGCAGGGAGACGTCATTTTCCGCACGCCCGGACTCCACGCCGACATCCCGGCCCTGACCACGGCCCGGTCCAAAGGGATTAAGGTCACCTCCGAGATGGAGGTGTTCCTGCGGGTATGCCCCTGCAAGACCATCGGCATCACCGGCAGCGACGGAAAGACCACGACGACCACCCTGATCGGGGAGCTCTTAAAAGCCGCCGGCTATACGGTCCACGTGGGCGGCAATATCGGAAAGCCCCTGCTGCCGGAAGTGGACCGGATGAAGCCGGACGACATCGCCGTGCTGGAGCTGTCCTCCTTCCAGCTGATGGACATGACCCGCAGCCCGGACATCGCGGTGGTCACCAACATCTCCCAGAACCACATGGACGTGCACAAGTCCATGGAGGAGTATATCGCGGCCAAGGAGAACATCCTGTGCCACCAGCACACGGATGACCTGGCGGTGCTGAACGGGGACAACGACACCACCCGGGAGTTCGCCAGCCAGGCCATCGGCCGGGCGATCCTGTTCTCCCGCCTGCGGCCCCAGCCGGAGGGCGTGGACATCGAAAACGGCGTGATCCGCTATATGAGCAAAGAGGTGCTGCCGGTGGAGGATATCCTGCTGCCGGGCGTGCACAACGTGGAAAACTACATGGCGGCCATCGGCGCGGTGGGCGACATGGTGGACGGTGAGATCATCCGGCAGACGGCGAAGACCTTCGCCGGCGTGGAGCACCGGATCGAGCTGGTGCGCACCCTGGACGACGTCCGCTACTACAACGACTCCATCGCCTCCAGCCCCACCCGCACCATCGCGGGGCTGCACAGCTTCGACCAGAAGGTGATCCTGATCGCCGGGGGCTACGACAAGAAGATCCCCTACGCCGAGCTGGGGGAGGAGATCGTGGAGCATGTCAGCACCCTGTGCCTGACCGGCGCCACCGCCGGCAAGATCCGGGAAGCGGTGGAGTCCGCTGACGGGTACGAGCCGGGTCATCCCGAGATCATCCAGTGCGACGATTTCACCTCGGCCGTCCTGGCGGCCCGCGACGCCGCCAAGCCGGGAGACGTGGTCATCCTCAGCCCCGCCTGCGCCTCCTTCGACCAGTTCAAGAACTTCGAGGAGCGGGGCCGCACCTTTAAAGACATCGTGAACGGACTTTAAAATGGATAGAATGAGAGAACTGCTTCGTCAGCTGTGCCCCGTACCGGGCCCGTCCGGCTATGAGAAGCCGGCGGTCCGGACGGCGGAGCGGATGCTGTCGGAGCTGACGGACCGGACGGAGACCGACGCCATGGGCAATCTGATCGCCGTGCGGTCGTGCGGGAAGGCCGGAGCCGGCCGGATCCTGCTGGACGCCCACCTGGATCAGGTGGGCTTTATCGTCACCGGACATGAGGACGGATTTCTGCGCTTTTCCACCATCGGGGGCGTGGATCCCCGGGTGCTGCCCGGGCATCTGATCACCATCCTGACGGATCCCCCAATCTCCGGCGTGGTGGCCTGCATGCCGCCCCACGTGCAGAAGCGCTCGGACGCCGACCGGGCGCCGGAGATCCGGGACCTTTTTATCGACACCGGCCTGTCCCCGGAGCGCTGCCGGGATGAGATCCCCGTGGGGACCCCCTGCGTGTTCCCGGGTATGTGCTTTGATCTGGGCAAGGACCGCGTCTGCGGCTCCTCCCTGGACGACCGGGCCTGCTTCGCCTGCCTGGTGCGGACGCTGGAGCTTCTTCAGGGCGCGGATCTGGATACGGACATCGTCATCTCAGGTTCCTCCCGGGAGGAGATCTCCGGCATCGGCGCCTCGGCGGCCATGTGGAACCAGGCCCCCGACTGCTGCGTGGCGGTGGACGTGACCCACGCACAGACGCCGGACTGCCGGCAGGAGTGGATCAACAAGCTGGGGGACGGCCCCTCCGTGGGCATCGGCTCCAACATCACCCGGTGGATGGGGGAGCGGTTCCTCACCACAGCGGAGCGGGAGCAGATCCCGTACCAGCGGGAGATCATGGCCGGCGCCAGCGGCACCAACGGCTGGGAGATGCAGATCTCCCGGGAGGGGGTGGCCACGGCCATTTTAAGCCTTCCCATCCGGTACATGCACACCCCGGCGGAGGTGCTGGACCTGCGGGACATGGAGAATACGGCGAAACTGCTGGCCGCCTTCGTCACCGGCCTGGGGGAGGCGGTGCCGTCATGATCGCTGATACGCTGAAAGATCTGTGCGCCCTTCCCGGTGTGTCCGGCTTCGAGGACCCGGTCCGGGACTATATCAGGGAAAAGATCGAACCCTCCGCCGCGGACATCCGGACGGACGCCATGGGCACCCTGATCGCGGAGAAGAAAGGGAAGCGGACGCCGGACTTAAAGATCCTGCTCTCCGCCCACATGGACGAGGTGGGCCTGATGATCACCCACATCACCGACGAGGGCTTTCTGCGCTTCGACTGCGTGGGCGGCATCGACCGGCGGGTGCTGATCGGCCAGCGGGTCTTCGTGGGCCGGGACGCCGTGCCGGGCGTCGTCGGCATGAAGGCCGTCCACCTGTGTACGGCGGAGGAGATGCAGAAGATCCCCCGGCTGGAGGAGTTTTATATCGATATCGGCGCGGAGAGCAGGGAAGAGGCGGAAGAGAAGACCCATCTGGGGGACTTCGTCAGCTTCGACCCGGAAAGCGCCGAATTCGGGGACAATATGTTCCGCAGCAAGGCCGTGGACGACCGGGCCGGCTGCGCGGTGCTGCTGGACCTTTTCCAGCGGGAGCTGCCCCTGGACTGCACCTTCGCCTTCACCGTGCAGGAGGAGGTGGGCTGCCGGGGCGCCTTCGGGGCTGCCTTTTCTGTAAAGCCCGATATCGCCCTGGTGCTGGAGTCCACCACCGCCGCGGACCTGCCGGAGGTTCCGGCCCGGCGCCGGGTGTGCGAGCCCGGCAGGGGGCCCGTCATCTCTCTGATGGACGGCGGCACGGTCTACGACCGGGAGCTGTTCACGCTCATGACCGAGGCGGCGGATAAGAAAAACATCCCCTGGCAGGTGAAACACTACATCGCCGGCGGCAACGACGCCCGGGCCGTGCAGCGGAGCCGGGGCGGCGTGCGGGTGGCCGGCCTTTCCCTGGCGGCGCGGTATCTGCACGCGCCTGTCAGCGTCGCGAGCCTGCAGGATTTAGAAGAGATGCCGGACCTGGCCCTGGGCTTTCTGGAGGCCCTGGCGGACCGGGCCGGTGCGTAAGGAGTTTTTAAAAATGGATTTAAAAGAGATCCTGGCCCGGCTGGTGTCCTGCCACGGCCCCGCCGGGGACGAAAAGGAGATCTCCCGCGTCATTTCGGAGATCGTGGCGCCGTACTGCGACAGCTGCGCGGCCGACCCCATGGGCAATCTGGTCTGCCGGATCCCCGGGGAGGGTGAAAAGGCGCTGATCTGCGCCCATATGGATACCGTCGGCATGATCGTCACCCACATAGAGGAGGGGGGCTTTCTCCGCTTCGGCGCCCTGGGGGGCCTTCCCGCGCCCCGGGTGCTGACCGGCACCGCCGTGCGGTTTCCAAACGGCACCGCCGGCACCGTGGCCGCCGACGAGGACGTGAAGATCGCCGATCTGACTTTGGCGGATCTTTATATCGACATCGGCGCGGAAAGTAAAGAGGAGGCGGAGAAGATCGTCTCCATCGGGGACACCGCCGTTTACGACGGCGCGCCGCACTTTACGGAAAGCCGGGTGCTGTCGCCCTTTCTGGATAACCGGATCTCCTGCGCCGCCGTCCTGTCCGTGCTGGACCGGATGGCCGGCGTCAACGACCTGACCGTCGTCTTCTCCGTCCAGGAGGAGCTGGGCCTGCGGGGGGCCGGACCGGCCGCCTTTTCATCCGATGCCCGCTTCGCCCTGAACGTGGACACCACCCTGACGGACGACGGCCCGGGCAGCCGCCGCGACGGCACCTGCCGGCTGGGCGCCGGCGCCGCCATTAAAGTGATGGACCGGTCCGTGGTGGCCCATCCGGAGATGGTGTCGCTTCTTCAGTCCCTGGCGGAAGACAACGGTATCCCCGCCCAGACGGACGTGCTGCGCCGGGGCGGCACGGACGCCGGGTCCATCCAGGGCGTCCGGGGCGGCGTCATAACCGGCGGCGTGTCGGTGCCCGCCCGCTATATCCACATGCCCCTGGAGGAGGCGGACCTGGCCGACGCGGAGGCCGCGGCGCAGCTGATCCTGGCCTTCGCCCGGGCGGACCTGGGCAGCTTTAAACAAAATGATCTCTGAAAAGATCCGGCAGCTGGGGCAGCGGGCCGAGGCGGATCTGCAGGATATCTTCCGGCGGATCGACGAGACGGCCCAGTTTAATACGGAGAAGGTGCTGACCGCCTTTCAGGCGCACCGGGTGTCCGAGGCCTGCCTGTCCGGCACCACCGGCTACGGCTACGACGATCTGGGCCGGGAGACGCTGGAGGCGATCTACGCGGATCTTTACGGCGCGGAGGACGCCCTGGTGCGCGCGGATTTCGTCAGCGGCACCCACGCCATCTCCTGCTGCCTGTTCGGCGCCCTTCGTCCGGGGGACACGCTGCTGTCCGCCGTGGGGGCGCCCTACGACACCCTGCGGGGGGTCATCGGGATCACGGACAAGGGCCCCGGCTCTTTAAAGGACTGGGGCGTCAGCTACCGGCAGGTGGACCCTGTGGACGACAGGCCGGACCCGGCGGGGCTGGCGGAGGCCGCGGCCGATCCGGCCGTGAAGGCCGTTCTGATCCAGCGCTCCCGGGGCTACGACAGCAGAGCCTCTTTAAGCGTGGCGGAGATCGGGGAGCTCTGCGACATCGTGCGCACCGTCAACCCGGAAGCCGCCATTTTAGTGGATAACTGCTACGGGGAATTTGTGGAGACAAAGGAGCCCATAGAGGCCGGCGCCGACCTGGTGGTGGGCTCCATGATCAAGAACGCCGGCGGGGGCCTTGCCCCCCGGGGCGGCTACATAGCGGGCCGGCGGGATCTGGTCCGGGCCGCCGCGGCGCGGCTCTCCTGCCCCGGCATCGAGAAGGAGTGCGGCGCTACTTTAAATACGAACCGGGTCATGTACCAGGGCCTTTTCTGGGCGCCCCACACGGCGGCCCAGGCCCTGAAGACCGCCGTGTTCGCCGCCCGGCTGATGGAGCTTCTCGGCTATGAGACCGACCCGGCCTGGGACACGCCCCGGCCGGACATCATCCAGCGGGTGCATATGGGCTCGCCGGAGGCGGTCCGAAAGTTCTGCGCCGGCATCCAGGCGGGGGCGCCGGTGGATTCCTACGTGACGCCGGAGCCCTGGGACATGCCGGGCTACGACTGCCCGGTCATCATGGCGGCCGGCGCCTTCATCCAGGGGAGCTCCATCGAGCTGTCCGCCGACGCGCCCATGCGGGAGCCCTACACCGTCTACCTGCAGGGGGGCGTGACCTACGAGTCCGGCAAACTGGGCATCCTCATGGCGGCCGACCGGCTGCTGGAGGAGAGCTGAACGAACCAAGATAAGGAGGATCCATATCATGGACGACACCGCCCGGATCGCGGAGCTGCGGCGGCAGCTGGAGCAGTATAACTATCAGTACTACGTGCTGGACGACCCGTCCGTATCCGACTACACCTACGACATGCTGCTGCGGGAGCTGGAGGACCTGGAGAAGGCCCATCCGGAGCTGGTCACGCCGGACTCGCCCACCCAGCGGGTGGGGGGCGCCGCGCTGGACAAGTTCGAGAAGGTGGTGCACCGGGTGCCGCTGGAGAGCCTGCAGGACGTCTTCGACCCCGCCGAGATGGAGGAGTTTGACGAACGGGTCCGAAAGGCCGTGCCGGACGCCGACTACATCGTGGAGCCCAAGATCGACGGGCTGTCCGTGGCGCTGGAGTACCGGGACGGCCTGTTTTTTCAGGGCGCCACCCGGGGGGACGGCACCGTGGGAGAGGACGTGACGGAAAATATCCGCACGATCCGCTCCGTGCCCCTGAAGCTGGAGGGCGCCCCCCCGGATCTGATCGTCCGGGGCGAGGTGTACATGCCCAAGACGGTCTTCGAGAAGCTGAACGAGCAGTTCCTGGAGCGGGGGGAGAAGACCCTGGCCAATCCCAGAAACGGCGCCGCCGGCGCCCTGCGGCAGAAGGACCCGAAGGTGACGGCGGCCCGGGGGCTGGATATCCTCATTTTCAACGTGCAGTATGTGGAAGGGGTGACCTTCCGGCGGGACAGCGAGGCGCTGGACTGGCTGGAGACCCTGAAGTTCAAGGTGGTGCCCCGGAAGAAGGCGGCGGATATCCGGGAGGCGCTTCAGGAAGTGGACCGCATCGGGGAGCAGCGGGACGAGTACGCCTGCGACATCGACGGCGCGGTGGTCAAGCTGGACAGCCTGGCCGGCCGGGAGGTGCTGGGCAGCACCGCCAAATTCCCCCGCTGGGCGGCGGCCTACAAGTATCCGCCGGAGGAGAAGGAGTCGGTGGTCCGGGACATCGTGGTCCAGGTGGGCCGCACCGGCGTGCTGACCCCGAAGGCCGTCATGGACCCCGTGCGTCTGGCGGGGACCACGGTGACCAGCGCCACACTGCACAACCAGGACTACATTACGGAAAAAGACATCCGCGTGGGGGACACGGTGGTGGTCCGCAAGGCCGGCGAGATCATCCCCGAGATCGTGAAGGTGGTGCTGGACAAGCGCCCGCCGGGAACGGTGCCCTACCGGATGCCCGACGTGTGCCCCGTCTGCGGCGCGCCGGTGGTCCGGGACGAGGACGGGGCCCATATGTACTGTACCGGCGCCGAGTGCCCGGCGCAGCTGCTGCGGAACCTGACCCACTTCGCCTCCCGGGACGCCATGAATATAGACGGCCTGGGCCAGGCCGTGGTGGAGCAGCTGGTGAAGGCGGACCTGGTGCATACGGCGGCGGATCTGTACGACCTCCAGGCTTCGCAGCTGGAGGCCCTGCCCCGGATGGGCGCCCGGTCGGCGGACAACCTGGTCCGGGCCATTGAGGGCTCCAAGAGCCGGGATCTGTCCCGGCTGCTGTACGCCTTCGGCATCCGGCAGGTGGGGCAGAAGGCGGCCGCGATCCTGGCCGGCCGGTTCGGCTCCATGGACGCCCTGCGCTCGGCAAGCCCGGAGCAGCTGACGGCGGTGGAGGACATCGGGGAGATCACGGCCCGCAATCTGAAGCAGTGGCTGGACAGCCCCCAGGGCCGGGACTTGGTGGACAAACTGGCGGCCCGGGGCGTCAATATGACCGGGGCGGCCCGGCCGGCGGGCGGCGCGCTGGAGGGGAAGACCTTCGTGCTGACCGGCACGCTGGAGGACATGACCCGGGACCGGGCGAAGACCCTGATCGAGGAGGCGGGCGGCACCGTCTCCTCCTCGGTCTCAAAGAAGACCGACTACGTGGTGGCGGGCGCGGACCCGGGCTCCAAGCTGGCGAAGGCGGAGGAGCTGGGCGTGCCCGTGCTGGATAAGGACCAGCTGCTGGCGCTGCTGGACAGCGGCGGCGGGGAAGAATAAAAAATCCCGGTCCCCCGCGGGGGCCGGAAAGTATGTAAACGGGAAGTGATGATGTGAAAGTCCTGCACATCGGGAAAGACGAGAATATGGAGATGTTCACCGTGCCCACGGCGTTTACGGAGTCTCTCGAAAAGGTCAGCCTCCCCATGGGGCTGCCGTCGGAGGAGTATCTCCGGGCGGCGGGGGACGCGGACTTTATCATAGCGGACGCCATGGGCGCCGTGCCCGGCGATCTGATCCGGGCCATGCCGAATCTGAAACTGATCCACTCGGAGGGCGTGGGCTATAATCTGATCGACCTGGAGGCGGCCCGGGAGCGGAACGTATGGGTATGCAACTGCCCCGGCATGAACGCGGAGGCGGTGGCGGAGCAGGCCGTTCTGCTCATGTCCGGCCTTCTGAAGGATGTGCTGCGAAACGACGAGGCCGTCCGGGAGGGACGGCAGATCGACGTGAAGGAGGGGTATATGCGCCGGGCGGATCTCAGGCAGCTGTCCGACTGCTCGGTGGGCCTTCTGGGATTCGGCGCCATAGGCCGGGCCACGGCGAAACTGCTGCGGGCGTACGGATCCGAGATCTTCTGCCATAAAAGGACGCCGCTGACGGCGGAGGAGGAGGAAGAACTGGGCGTGTGCAGCCTGCCGCTGGATGAGATGCTGATGCGCTGCGATATCATCAGCCTCCATCTGCCGGTGACGCCGGAGACGGAGAACATGTGCGATGACGCCTTTTTCGCGAAAATGAAGAGGGGCAGCTATTTTATCAATACGGCCCGGGGCGAGCTGGTGGACAGCGAAGCGCTGGTGCGGGCCATGGAGGACGGCACCGTGGCCATGGCCGGGCTGGATACCCTGGACCACGAGCCGGTGGGGAAGGACCATGTGCTGCTGAACGCCTCCGTATCCGACAGGATCCTGTTCTCACCCCACATAGGGGGCGTGACGGCCACCAGCTTCCGGCGGGGATACGAGATGACCTGGTCGGATATTCAGAAAGCCGCCGAAGG
>JAJQAH010000027.1 GCA_021203885.1 Oscillospiraceae bacterium
CGTCAGTTGATGATCCGGCGGCAGCCGACCAGCGGCTGGCCGGAGTAGCTGGCCACCGTGTTGATCCGGACCACGTCACCGGGTTTGGTGGCCTGGATGTACTGGCCGTTGCCGATGTACATGCCCACATGGGTGGGTGTGGATCCGCCGTAGCTCCAGAAGATCAGATCACCGGGGAGCATCTGGGAAACGTCCAGCGGCACGTAGGTGCCCTGCGCATACTGTCCCGTCACAGTCCGGCTGAGGGAAATTCCGAAATGGGCGTAGACATAGTATGTAAGTCCGCTGCAGTCAAAGGAATAGGGGCCCGTTCCGCCGTAAGCGTAGGGGCAGCCCAGGAACTGTTTCGCATAGGCCACGACCTGATTGCGCAGTTCGTCCGCACTGCTGCTGCTGGACTGCGTCTGTGTCGTGGATGCGGAGGAAGTCTCCTGCTGGACCACGGCTGTATCGGAGGAGATCGCCACCGAAGAAACCTGCCTCTCGACCTGAGGCGTCTGCTCCGCGCTGCTGTCCTGGGCGGGCTCAGCCTGCTGCTGCGCGGTGCCGTCCGTCTGGCCGCTGCCGGAATCCGTCACGGCGGCTTCCTGCTGCTGCTCGGCCGGCGCCTGCTCCTGCGTCTCTTCCACGGCCGCCTGTTCCGCCGCTTCGGTCTCCTGCTGCGCCGCGGTCTCTTCCTCCGCATCGGCCGGCGTCTCATCCGTCTCTTCCATGGTGCCCACGGCCACCACTTCGGTGACCGGCATCTGGGTCAGGATGGAGTCGCTCTGCACGCGCCGGGTCTCGGTGCCGTTCAGGCGGGTCACGCTCTCGTAGATCAGGATCGATCCGTCCTCGCCTTCGGTCAGGACCTGCCGCTCTCCGGCGGCCAGGGTCTCGTCCTCGATCTCCGACGTCTCATACGCCACGGCCTCCTCGTGCACTTCCACGTCCACGGTCTCCACGCTGAGCAGGACGGTCTCCGGCTCCACGGTCAGCACCGTGCCCTCCTCCAGAGGGATCCCGGCCGGATCAGCCTCATCCGCGGTCTCCTCCGCCTCGGCGGTCTCCGGTACTTCTCCGGTCTCCTGATTGGAAGAGACGTCCTCCGTCTCCATCAGGGTGCTCAGGTCCGGGTTCAGGGCGATCACCTGTTCCACGGGCACGTCACAGGACTCGGCCACGCTGCCCACAGTCGTCTCGCTGTCCACCTGGCAGGTGATCTCGTCCTCCACCACGGTGTTCAGGGTATTCAGGATCGCCCAGGATTCCGACTCGGTCGCCGCCGGGACGGCCTCATAGACGATCTCCGTATCGGACAGGACTTCCACGCTGAACGTGTTGTCGGTCACATACCCGTCCACGGCACTGTCCAGCATCTCCTGAAGCTCCTCTTCCGTGCCGATGCCGACGGGCTCGCCGTCCACGATCAGCGCATAACTCTCCACGATCTCCGGCACGCTGTCAAACAGTTCCTGCTCCAGCTCTTCGGGATCTCCGGTCACGTCGCTGCCGAGCACGAACACATCCTCCGTGGTCACCTCGCACTCCAGTTCGTAACTGTCGGTCCCCAGGACCTCGGCCGCCCGGTTCTCAGCGCTTTCCACAGCGGTGGCGGCGTCCTCCCAGGATTCCACGATGCCCCATTCCTCGCCGTCCACATAGACGGCACAGGCCGTGGTAAACGTGGTCATCAGAACGGCTGCCGCGGCCACCAGAGCCGCCAGGACAAACGCGGCGGGCGCGACGATCCGTTTCCGTATACTCATGTAAATCACCTCTTGTAACAAATGGTTTCCTATGGGTTACAAATTAGTAACAATAGTATAGCAAAAGTTACGATTTCTGTCAACACCTGTTTTAGTCTTTTTGGAAAAATCCGAAACTCCGTACGGCACAAGGCTTTCCGCCTCTCCCCTGCCGTCATTTTCCGGATACGCCGCAAATGAAATCCTGTTTCCGGTCCGGATTTCTTCTTCGGCGGACCGGTGATTCATCGGGGGGATTTTGGTTGACATGCCACGTTCGGTGCTGTACAATAATTGAGGTCAGCCGGTTACATTTAATATGAAAATATTCCGGCTGCAAAAGAGCGCATTTCATTTAAATGTTCCGGATCCCGGACAGGGACGGAGAACAGCGTTTCCGATCCGGCGGTCGGAGGCGCCCTTTTTATGCCGTACCGGAAAACCGGGCCGGCCCTTACAAAAAAATTAAAAAGAACCGCGGCGCGGCCGCGGAACGGAGGTGAACGCAATGCTCGAAATTGAGGATCTTTGCTGCCGGGCCGATACGGAATCCGGCCCGGTGGAGATCTTAAAGAATATTTCCCTGACGGTGGACGACGGAAGCTTTACGGCCGTCACCGGACCCAACGGGGGCGGCAAGACCACCCTGGCCAAGACCATCATGGGACTGATGCCGGCCAGCAGCGGCAGGATCATCTGGAACGGGACGGACATCACCCACATGGATGTGACCGAGCGGGCCAGGCTGGGCATCAGCTACGGATTCCAGACGCCCCCCAGGTTCAAGGGCCTGCGGGTGCTGGATCTGCTCGAAATGGCTTCCGGGAATCCGGATCTTTCCCGGGAGGACTGCTGTAACTATTTAACGAGAGTCGGTCTGTGCGCCGGCGACTATATCGACCGGGAAGTGGACAGCTCCCTGTCCGGCGGTGAGGTCAAGCGGATCGAGATCGCCACGATACTGGCCCGGGGTTCGGGCCTGATGATCTTCGACGAGCCGGAGGCGGGCATCGACCTGTGGTCCTTCGCCAAACTGACCGATACCTTCCGCCTGCTCCACGAGCGCCGGAAGTGCACCCTGATCATCATATCCCATCAGGAGCGCATTTTGAGCATGGCCGACGAGATCGTCATGGTGGCCGACGGGGAGATCACCAGAAAGGGGCCCCGGGATGAGATCTTCCCGGAGATCCTGGCCAACGCCTCCGCCGGCTGCGATTATCTGACAAGGGAGGATGACACGGTATGAGCGTATTTGACAGCGAGGTCGACGCGGAACTGCTGAAGCAGATCGCAGACCTGGAACAGGTGCCAATGGGCGCCTATAACATCCGCCGGAACAGCCAGCTGGACAGCCGGGCCTCCACGGAAAATATCGAGATCTCCAGCAAGACCGACAAGCCCGGTATCGACATCAAGATCAAGGCGGGCACGAAGAACGAGTCGGTCCACATTCCCGTGATCATCACGGAGATGGGCATCACCGAGATGGTCTACAATGACTTCTTCATCGGCCCGGACTGCGACGTGACCATCGTGGCCGGCTGCGGGATCCACAACGCAGGCTGCGAGACCAGCCAGCACGACGGCGTGCACACGTTCTACATCGGACGCCGTTCCAAGGTCCGGTACGTGGAGCGCCACTACGGATCCGGGGACGGGACCGGCCAGCGGATCATGAATCCGGAGACAGTGGCCTATCTGGAGGAGGACGCCAGTCTGAACATGGAGACCACCCAGATCCGGGGCGTGGACTCCACCAGGAGAAATACGAAGGCGGTGTGCGGACCCCGGTCCGAGATCGTCATTACCGAGAAACTGCTGACCCACGGGGACCAGACCGCCGAGTCGGAGATGGAGATCGAGCTGCAGGGGGAGGACTCCTCCGGCCGCGTCATCTCCCGTTCGGTGGCCCAGGACGGCTCCAAACAGGTCTTCTACCCCCGTGTGACCGGCAGCGCCCCCTGCTTCGGCCATGTGCAGTGCGACGCCATTATCATGGACAACGCCGGCATCCGCGCGATCCCGGCCATCACGGCGGACCATCCGGACGCCCAGCTGATCCATGAGGCGGCCATCGGCCGCATCGCGGGGGAACAGATCCAGAAGCTGATGACACTGGGCCTGACCGAAGAGGAAGCGGAGGAGAGGATTCTGAATGGATTTCTGCGTTGATCCAGAACTTTGCCGGCAGTGCATTGAGGCGGCCAACGGTCCGGAACAGCTGCTGACAAAACTGAACGGCCGTGTGGTCATGGCCGACGAGGACGGCTGTGCCGTCGGCGAGATGATCGTCGGTCCGGAGAATCTGAATCCCTGGGGCACCGTCCACGGCGGTGCCCTGGCCACGTTCGCCGACACCGTGGCGGGCCTCAGTGCCGTGGTCTGCACCGGACAGGCCTGCGTCACCTTCGACTCGCATCTGAATTTCATGCGCGCGGCGGAAGAGGGTACGATCGTGTGCCGGTCCAGGCCGGAACACATCGGGCGGACCTTCTGCGTGATCCATATTGCCGTCGAGGACCAGGAGGGCAATCTCCTGGTCTCCGGCGACATCAACTACTGCCCTGTGGGGCCGATCCCTGATCTCGCATGAATAATGAGAGAAGACTGACGGAGGGGAATATCTTCTCCTCCCTGGTTCGTTTTGCCCTCCCCTTCCTGGGCGCGGCTTTCCTTCAGCAGCTGTACGGCTTCGTGGACACCCTGGTCGTGGGCCAGTTCGCGGAGGACTCGGCGGCGGGCCTGTCCGCCATCACCACGGGCGCGCAGCTGATCTATATGGTCACCACCCTGGTCCTGGGGCTGGGCACCGGCGGCACCGTACTGATCGGCCAGTACCTGGGCGCCGGCAAAAAAGACGAGATCCGGCACACCATGGGGACCATGTTCCCCCTGTTCGGCATCGTGGGCCTGGTGATCTCCGTACTGCTGATCTGTCTGGCCGGGCCCATCGTCTCGATCATGCAGGTGCCCGAGGCGGCCGTGGCTGACACAAAAACGTATCTGATCATCTGCGGCGCCGGATTCCTGTTCGTCACCGGCTACAATATGATAAGCGGCATGCTCCGGGGCCTGGGCGACTCCCGGACCCCCATGATCCTGGTGGCCATCGCATGCGTGATCAACATCGTTCTGGACATCATCCTGGTGGGCCCCGTGCAGATGGGCGTGGCGGGCGCCGCCGTGGCCACCATCACGGCCCAGGCCGTCAGTTTCATCATGTCCCTGTTCATGCTCCGGCGACGTAAGGACTATCCCCTGGAATTTCACCTGAAAAATTTCAAAATGCGCGGCGAGCAGAACAGGCTGCTGCTGAAGCTGGGCGCGCCCATAGGACTGCAGGATTTCCTGATCGCCATGTCCTTCTCCATGATCGCCGCCTTCGTCAACCGGCTGGGTCTCTCCCAGTCCGCCTGCGTGGGCGTATCCAACAAGGTGACCGGGATCTTCATGCTGGTGGCCACGGCGTTTCTGTCCACGATCGCGGCCATGGCCGCCATCAATATGGGCAACAACCAGCCGAAGCGTGCCCTGCAGGTGCTGAAATACGGCATGATCCTGTCATTTGCCGCCAGCGCAGTCCTGGCCATTATTTTCGAAGTGTTCCCGGGTCAGATCCTGGGCATTTTCACTTCCGACCCCGACGTCATCGAGCAGGGTATCCTGTACACCCGCTCCAACGCCATCGATATCGCGCTGGTCTCCGCGGTGTTCGCCATGAACGGCTTCTTCAGCGGATGCGGGCACTCCGCCTTCTCCCTGACCAACAGCATGATCGCCACCTTCTGCGTCCGGGTGGCCGGCACGCTGGTCATTTCCCTGCTCCCGGGCACCACCATGTTCCATGTAGGCCTGGCGGCTCCCGCCGCGTCGGTGGTGCAGATCATCATCCAGTCGATCTACCTGGCCAGCGGACGGTGGCGGAAAGGCGGCGTGCTGGACTCCGGGGAAGATCCGGAGGCGCTCGAAGCGGCGCCGGAAGAAAACGAAAGTGACACATCCGGCGGCAGCTGACCGCCGGCTCTAAAATCGTATCCTAAAAGGAGGAACTGCCATGGATCTCTATCCGTACGCTGAAACACGGCCGGATCCGGTCCGGGCGGCCCTCCCCTGTCCCTCCGGGGCCGTTTCCCTTTTCTGACATGGAACGGGACAACAGGCTGCTGGAGGGTAATATTTTTTCCTCCCTGATCCGCTTCGCCCTTCCTTTCCTGGCGGCCGCCCTGCTGCAGCAGCTGTATGGCACGGTGGACACCCTGGCCGTGGGCCGGCTGTCCGCCGACTCGGCGGCGGGCCTGTCCGCCATCTCCACGGGCGCGCAGATCATCTACATGCTGACCACCCTGGTCCTGGGGCTGGGCACCGGCGGCACCGTGCTGATCGGCCAGTACGTGGGCGCGGACCGGAAGGAGGAAATCCGGCACACCATCGGCACCATGTTCCCCGAGTTCGGGATCGTGGGCCTTGTGATCTCCGTGCTGCTGGTGACCCTGGCGGGTCCAATCGTGTCCCTGATGCAGGTGCCGGCCGAAGCCGTCGCCGGGGCGAAGACCTATCTGATCATCACCGGCGCGGGATTTCTGTTCGTCACCGGCTACAACATGGTCAGCGGCATCCTCCGGGGCCTGGGGGATTCCAAAACGCCCATGATCCTGGTGGCCATCGCCTGCGTCATCAACATCATTCTGGATATCATCCTGGTGGGCCCCGCGCAGATGGGCGTGGCGGGCGCCGCCGTGGCCACCATCGTGGCCCAGGGCTTCAGCTTCATCTGTTCCCTTTTCATCCTGCGCCGGCGGAAGGACTACCCCCTGGAGTTTCACTGGAACTTTTTCAGGCCCCGCGGGCAGCAGGCCGGACTGCTTCTGAAGCTGGGCGCGCCCATCGCCCTGCAGGATTTCTGCATCGGGCTGTCCTTTAACCTGATCTCGGCCTTCGTGAACCGGCTGGGCCTTTCAGAGTCCGCCTGCGTGGGCGTCTCCTCCCGGCTGGCCACCATCGCCATGCTGGTGGCCTCGGCCTTCATGTCGGCCATCGCGGCCATGGCGGCTCAGAACATGGGCAACCGGAAGCCGGAGCGGGCCCTGTCCACCATGAAATGGGGCATGCTGGTATCGGCCGTGGTATCCATCATCCTGTGCGCGATCATCGAGATCTGGCCCGGGCCGCTGCTGGGCCTCTTCACCTCCGATCAGGACGTCATCGCCGTGGGGATCCTGTACCTGCGGGCCGACGCCCTGGATATCGCCCTGGTTCCCTTCGTGTTCAGCATGAACGGGTTCTTCAGCGGCTGCGGCCACTCATCGTTTTCCATGGCCAACAACCTGATCAGCACCTTCTGCATCCGGGTGGCCGGCACGCTGGTGATCACCCTGATCCCGGGCACCACCATGTTCCACATCGGCCTGGCCGCGCCCGCGGCCTCCCTTGTGCAGATCGTCATCGAGGTCATCTACCTGTCCACCGGCCGGTGGCGGAAAAACAGCGTGATCAGCTCCGGTGAGCAGCGGCCGGACCTGCCGGACAGATAGATCCTGCGGGAAGAAAGAAAAACTACGAGGAGGAATTACCATGAAGATCATCGTCGTAAACGAAGACATTACCAAAATGGACGTGGACGCCGTGGTGAACGCCGCCAAGAATTCCCTGCGGGGCGGCTCCGGCGTGGACGGTGCCATACACAAGGCCGCCGGCCCGCATCTTCTTTCCGAGTGCATGACGCTGGGCGGCTGTGAGACGGGCAAGGCCGTCATTACGGGAGGATATGATCTTCCCGCGAAATACGTGATCCACACGGTGGGCCCGGTCTGGAACGGGGGCGGTGATAACGAGGCGGAACTGCTGGCCGGCTGCTATCGTAACAGTCTGGCCCTGGCCCGGGAACATGATCTTCATTCCGTCGCCTTTCCGGCGATCTCCACCGGCATATACGGATATCCGGCGGATCAGGCGGCCGATATCGCGGTGGACACCGTCATCGGCATGGCCGGTGACCTTCCGGAAGATTTTGAGGTCTGGCTGACGGCCTTCAACGATGAGACAAGGCAGCTGTATCTGGACCGGCTCCGGGCGCGCCTCGGGGACAGCGGGGACGACACTTTCAGAGTGCCCTGATTTCCTACTAAAAAAAGTTGCATCCGGCGCAAAACAGGAGTATATTATATGCGTCTCCGGGACGGAAGGATTTTCCGCCGCGGCTGACATGTAAATTTTTTAGAATTGATTGGAGGAAAAAAATACCCATGAGCGAAGAAAAGAATCTTGAATGCACACTTCTTAAAAATTATGCCGACTTCCAGGCCGGCGAGGACGTGATCCTGACGCTGGGCCAGGAAGGCGTGGATATCTGCGGCGGAGGCGGCGCCAAAAAGGAGACGGTTCCGTACGGGGAGATTCAGGTGCTGTGCCTCAGCGAGGACCCGGAATTCCGGGAGGAGGAACTGTTTGCCGCCATCCCGGGCGATCTCGGCACCTCCCTGGCGGATCAGCTCAGTGCCGACACATCCCAGCTGTACTCCGAACAAATGATGGAAACATTCGTTCCGGATGCCTCCAACTACCTGTTCCTGATCGGGTACGGGTCCGGCGGGGCGCATGACTGGATCCGGATGCAGGTTGCCAACAACCTGATGGGTAAGGATTTTGTGACGGCGCTGGAGGACCGGACGGGTGCGAAAGTCTATCACAATGAAAAAAAGATGGATAAGAAAGAGGGCTTAAACTAATTTCCCCCTCTTCGTCCTGAAATTTAGAGACAGAAGCGACGAAAAGCAGCCCGCTCGAAAAGGAACGGACTGCTTTTTT
>JAJQAH010000075.1 GCA_021203885.1 Oscillospiraceae bacterium
GACGACCTGGAGATCGCCCTGATCGGCCGTGAGGAGAGCTCCGGCACCCGGGACGGCTTCGAGTCCATCACCGGCACGGACGGCAGCCACCTGTCCCAGGAACTGACCTCCACCGGTGCCGTGATCACGGCCGTCGGGACCAGTGAGAACGCCATCGGATACGCCTCCCTTTCGGCGGTGGAGGGCCAGACCGACGTGAAGGCCGTTACCGTGGACGGGGTGGAATGCAGCGAGAGCACCATCCTGGACGGCTCTTACGCGATCCAGCGTCCGTTCCTGATGGTGACCTCGGACGAGAGGGAACTGTCCGAAGAGGCCCAGGCGTTCCTGGAGTTCTGCCTGTCCAGCGAGGCCAATGACCTGATCCGGGACGCCGGCGCGGTGCCTGTCAACTAAAAAGGCGCAAAACGATGAACGGGAACGGAGAGAGTCTGAAACCGGCCGCCGGGAAGCACCTGCTCCCCGGCGCGCTGGAGAGGATCA
The DNA here is from genome assembly GCA_021203885.1 of Oscillospiraceae bacterium. Lineage (GTDB taxonomy): Bacteria > Bacillota > Clostridia > Oscillospirales > Oscillospiraceae > JAJPXI01. The sequence goes on from JAJQAH010000075.1 coordinate 484, forward strand.
TGAGTCTGATCTTCCTGTTCTTCGGCATCCTCTCGGTCGCGTTCGTACTGCTGATCAGCATCTATCTGATCATCTCCGGGCTGCCCGCCATGATCGAGATCGGGCCGCTGAAATTCCTGTTCGGCACCACCTGGTCCGCCTCCACGGACGAGTTCGGGATCCTTCCGTTCATCCTGACCAGTATCTACGGCGCCGCGGGGGCGCTGGTCCTGGGCGTCCCCATCGGGATCATGACGGCCGTCTTCCTTGCGAAGGCGGCCCCGACCGGTCCGGCCGTGCTGATCCGCACCGCCGTGGAACTGCTGGCCGGCATCCCCTCCGTGGTCTACGGCCTGGTGGGCATGATGGTGCTGGTGCCCGGCATCCAGAACCTGTTTCATCTGTCCTCCGGCGCCTGCCTGCTGGCCGCGATCCTGGTGCTGGCCGTCATGATCCTGCCCTATATCATCAGCGTGACCGAGACCGCCCTCCGGGCGGTGCCGGTGAAATACGAGGAGGCCTCCCTGGCCCTTGGGGCCACCCGGACGGAGACCTGGTTTAAGGTGACGCTGCGGGCGGCCCGCAGCGGCGTCATGACCGCCATCGGGCAGGGCGTCGGCCGGGCCGTGGGCGAGGCCATGGCGGTGATCATGGTGGCAGGCAACGTGGCCAATATGCCGGGTCTTTTCAAGTCGGTCCGGTTCCTGACCACGGCGATCGCCTCGGAGATGTCCTACGCCGCTTACGGCTCCCTGCAGCGAAACGCCCTGTTTTCCATCGGGCTGGTGCTGTTCCTGTTCGTCATGCTGATCCAGGTCTTTCTGAATCTGGTGGCCGGAAGGGAGAAGAAATGACATGAAACGGAAAAAGCGTTCCTTCTCCCGGGTCCTGAAGGGCGGGATCCTGCGCTGGCTGATGTATCTGTGCGCGTTCATCGTCTGCGCGCTGCTGGTCTTTATCATCGGGTATATCTGCGTCCGCGGGATCCCCAATCTGTCGTGGGAGCTGGTGTCCACCGAGACCAGCTATCTTGCGGGGACCATCGGGATCCTCCCCAATATCCTGAATACCCTGTATATCATCCTGACCTCCATGGTCATCGTGGTGCCCGTCGGCGTCTGCGCCGCCATCTACCTGACGGAGTACGCGACCAACCAGAGAGTGGTCCGCGTGATCCGCTTCGCCGTGGATACCCTGACCGGGATCCCGTCCATCATCTTCGGACTGGTGGGCATGCTGGTCTTCGTGCAGCTGCTGGGCACCCGGGAGGGCGTGCTGGCCGGCTCGCTGACCCTGGTCATCATGGTGCTGCCCACGATCATCAGCAACACGCAGGAGAGTCTGAAGAGCGTCCCCCAGTCCTACCGGGACGGGGCACTGGCTCTGGGCAGCGGCAAATGGCATATGATCCGCACGGTGGTGCTGCCGAACTCCCTGGACGGCATCGTCACCGGCTGTATCCTGGCCATCGGCCGGATCACGGGTGAATCCGCCGCCCTGCTGCTGACGGCCGGGATCGGGCTGGAACTGAACAGTTATTTCTCCGCCCTGTCCTCCTCCTCCGCCACCCTGACGGTGGCCCTGTATCTGTACGCGGGCGAGCGGGGCGAATTCGACGTGGCCTTCGCCATCGCGGTGATCCTGATGGCGCTGACCCTGGTTTTGAACCTGGCGGCAAAGGCCGCCGGGAGATTACTGAAACGAAAGGACGCTTAGCATGGCCGGCATCTTGGATATTAAGGATCTGAATCTGTGGTACGGGAACCACCAGGCGCTGTTCTCCGTGAACCTGGAGGTGCCGGAGCATCAGATCACCGCCCTGATCGGGCCCTCCGGCTGCGGCAAGTCCACTTTTCTGAAGACGCTGAACCGGATGAACGATCTGGTGGAGGGCTGCCATATCGAGGGGCAGGTCCTGTACAACGGCGAGGATATCTACGCGCCCGGCACGGACGTGACCTGGCTGCGCAAGCAGATCGGCATGGTGTTCCAGAATCCGAACCCCTTCCCCATGAGCGTATACGACAACGTGGCGTACGGCCCGCGCATCCACGGGATCCGGAACCGGGCCGCCCTGGACGAGATCGTGGAGCGCTCCCTGCAGGACGCGGCCATCTGGGACGAGCTGAAGGACCGGCTGAAGACCAGCGCCCTGGGCCTGTCCGGCGGGCAGCAGCAGCGGCTGTGCATCGCCCGGGCGCTGGCGGTGGAGCCGGATATCCTGCTGCTGGACGAGTCCACCAGCGCCCTGGACCCCATCTCCACCTCGAAGATCGAGGATCTGATCGGGGAGCTGAAGGAGCGGTACACCGTGATCATGGTGACCCACAACATGCAGCAGGCGGTCCGGATCTCGGACATCACCGCCTTCTTCCTGCTGGGGGAACTGGTGGAATACGGCCGGACGGACGAGATCTTCACCATGCCGAAAAACAAGAAGACGGAAGAATACATATCCGGGAGGTTTGGCTGATATGGCAGTAAGAAAAGCGTACCAGGGACAGCTGCAGACGCTGCACGACGAGCTGACGGAAATGGGCAGCCTGTGCACGCAGGCCGTGCAGCTGGCCGTCCGCGCGGTCACGACGGGTGACGAGCAGGTGGCGCAGCAGACATGGGAGGCCGACGGGATCGTGGATAAGAAGGAACGGGACGTGGAGTCCCTGTGCCTGAAGATCCTGCTCCAGCAGCAGCCGGTGGCGGCGGATCTGCGCCGGATCTCGTCGGCGCTGAAGATGGTCTCCGATCTGGAGCGGATCGGGGACCAGGCGGCGGATATTGCGGAGATCTCCCGGGAGATCGTGATCCGGGAGGGTAAGGCGGCCGACGACCTGCAGGCCATGGCCCAGGAGACCGTCCGGATGGTCAACGAGAGCGTGGCGGCTTTCACCCGGAACGATCTGGTGCTGGCGCGGCAGGTCATCTCCATGGACGACGGAGTGGACGACTGGTTCCGGCGCATCAAGAACGACCTGGTCTCCGCCATCGCCGCCGACAGCACGGAGGCCGAGTACTTCGTGGAGATCCTGATGACCGCCAAATACCTGGAAAAGATCGGCGACCACGCGGTCAACGTGGCCGAATGGGTCGAGTATTCCATCGTGGGATACCGCTCCGACAACGGCCCGGCGCCGGACCCGTAATCCCTTCCCCCTCCCCGGCGCCGGGATCCTCCGCCTCTGCGGGCGGGGGATCTTTTTTTGCCCGCAGGGGGCAGTGTTCACATTTTAAGGGTGTTTTTTAAAAAAAATATGGTATAATGAAAGGACGATTTCGAACCAAGCGGAAATTTTTCCGGAAAGGAGTCTTCATTTTTGGAAGTCATACAGAAAGAAATACTGCCCCAGGTGCACCTGACGGCAGTGTGCACGCAGAAATTCAAATCCAGCCGCCTGTCGGTCTCCCTGCTGGCGCCCATGGACCGGCAGACCGTCACGGCCAATGCCCTTCTGCCCTCGGTCCTCCGCCGGGGCAGCGAGCAGTACCCCGACAACAGCGCCATATCCGCCAGACTGGATAACCTGTACGGGGGCACGCTGGAAGCCAGCGTCACCCAGAAGGGGAACATCCAGTCCGTCGGTCTGACCGGCAGTTTCCTGGACGACAGCTATTCCCTGGACGGCAGCCCGATCCTGGAGGGCGCCGCCGATCTCATGGGCCAGCTGCTGCTCCACCCCGTTATGGAAGGCGAAGCCTTCCGGCCGGAATACGTATCGGGCGAGGGGAAAAACCTCAGTGACGCGATCCAGGCGGAGATCAACGAGAAGCGGCTGTATGCCGTGAAACGGCTGCGGGAGCTGATGTACCGGGACGACCCCTGCGGGCTGGACAAGCTCGGCTTCGCGGACGAGGCCACCGCCATCACGCCCGAACTGCTGTGGGAGCGGTACCGGGCGCTTCTGTCCTCCGCGCCCATCTCCGTCTACTACTGCGGGACCGCGGAGGCCGCCCGCGTGGAGGAGATCCTGCTGGGCGTCCTGGCCGGTCTCCCGGACCGCGCCGATGTCCGGCCCGTCAGCCCGTCGGACGAAGCCGCCCCGGAAGTGACGGAGGTGCACAGCTATGAGGATATCATGGACGTGACCCAGTGCAACCTGGCCATGGGCTGGCGCACCGGCGGCATCAACATCTACTCGGAGGACTACCCCGCCCTGTCGGTCCTGAACGCCGTGTTCGGCGGCACGAGCACCTCCAAACTGTTTATGAACGTGCGGGAGCGCCTGTCCCTGTGCTACTACGCCAGTTCCTCCGTCGACTCCCTGAAGGGGTCGATGGTGGTATCCTCCGGCGTGGAGTATGACCATGTGGAGGAGGCCCGGCAGGAGATCCTGTCCCAGTTCGAGGCCTGCGCCTCGGGGGACTTCACGGAGGAGGAGCTGGAGGCCGCGCGGCAGACGGTCGTCAGCAACCTGAAGGCCTGCCTGGACAACCAGGGCACGCTGGCGTCGTACTGGAGCACCCGGTCCGTCGCCGGCCTGGACGAGGGCCCGGAGGAGCTGGGCCGCCGGATCGGGGCCGTGACCGCCCCGCAGGTGGCCGAAGCCGCCCGGAAGCTGAAGCTGGACACCGTCTATTTACTGAGAGGGGAGGAAAGCTGATCATGGATGTAAAAAAATATCCCCGGCTCGGCGAGGAGCTTTATCACACGGTGCTGGATAACGGACTCAATATCTACGTGGATCCCAAGCCGGAGTACGGCAAATATTTCGCCTTCTTCGCCACCCATTACGGCGGCATGGACACCCACTTCCGCCTGAACGGCCAGTGCTGCGATACGCCGGAAGGGGTTGCGCATTTTCTGGAACACAAGATGTTCGACACCGAGGACGGCAACGCCCTTCAGATCCTGGCGGCCAACGGGTGCGACCCGAACGCCTTCACCAGCACCGACATCACCGGATATCACTTCCAGTGCACGGAGAATTTTCAGGAGAACCTGAAAGTACTGCTGTCCTTCGTCTCGGTCCCCTGGTTTACCCAGGAGAGCGTGGATAAGGAGCAGGGCATCATCGGGCAGGAGATCCGCATGGTGGAGGACACCCCCGACTGGCGGCTGTATATGGACCTTCTCTCCTGCCTTTACTGCAACAACACGGCAAAGACTTCCGTCATCGGCACGCAGGAGTCCATCGCCCGGATCACGCCGGACACCCTGTACGCCTGCCACAAGGCGTTTTACGATCCGTCCAACATGGTCCTGTGCGTGTCCGGACCGGTAAACCCGGATCAGGTCGCCGATATCGCCCGGGAGATCCTTCCGAAAGAAAACACCAGACCGGATCTCGTCCGGGAGCACGGCGCCGAGGAGCCGGAGAACGTGGTCAAGGCGGATTACAGCCGCACCATGGAGGTCTCCACTCCCATGTTCCTGCTGGGATTCAAGGCCGATCCCCCGCCGGAGGACGGCGAGGGGAATCTCCGCCAGTCCCTGTGCGCCGAGCTGGCGCTGGAGATCCTGCTGGGCGTGTCCAGCCCGCTGTACAGCCGGCTGTACGACGAGGGGCTGATCAACAAGAGTTTTTCGTGGGGATACGAGAGCTACCCCGGCTGCGCTTTCCTGAGTGCCGAGGGGGAGAGCCGGGATCCGGACGCGGTCCGCAGCGCCATTCTGCAGGAAGCCGCACGTCTGGCGGAGGAAGGCATCGACACGGATCTGTTCCTTCAGCTGAAAAAAGCGCTTTACGGCAGCAAGGTCCGGGGTCTGGACTCCCTGGAGGCCATCTGCGTGGAGCTGGCCCAGTCCCACTTCGAGGGGATCGACTGGTTCACTTTCCCAAGCGTCTACGACGAGATCACGCAGGATGAGGTCTGGCAGTGTCTGAAGCGCTGGTTCGTGCCCGCCCGCACCGCCATGTCCACCGTGCTCCCCGATTAATTTTTCGATATTCATTCTTGAGAGAGGAAGGTGCCCCGTGCTTCTCCCGTAACGGAAGGCGCCGCTGTTTTCTATGAAATATATCACATTCCCCGGCCTCGGCCTGGATCTGACCATCAATCCGATCCTTGTCTCCTTCGGCAGCGTCAGCATCCACTGGTACGGCTTCATCATCGCGGTCGGTTTTGTCCTGGCGGCGGTCTGGGGCTGCACCCACTACAAGGAGTTCGGCATCCGGCAGAATTACCTGATCGACATGATCTATGTCCTGATCCCCGCGGGGATCATCGGCGCCAGGCTCTATTACGTCATATTTGAATTTGAGAATATCTACTACGTGCCGGGCGACTTCTGGGCCACGGTGGGCAAGATCGTCCGGATCTGGGACGGAGGCCTGGCGATCTACGGCGGCATCATCGGCGGTGCCATCGCGGTCCTGATCTACTGCCGCATACGAAAGATCCCGTTCCTGACCGTGGCGGACATCACCGTCATGGGCCTGCTGATCGGCCAGTGCATCGGCCGGTGGGGCAACTTCGTGAACGTGGAGGCCTTCGGCAGCATTACCACCGTTCCCTGGCGCATGGCGGGGCAGAACGTGGCCGATTATCTCATGAACACCGGGCAGGTGAACGAGGCGACCTACCAGTCTATTCTGGACGGCACCCTGGGGGTCCATCCCACCTTTCTCTACGAATCCCTGTGGAACCTGCTCGGCTTTATCCTGATCGCCCTGGTCCTGCGGCACTTCAGGCGCTTTGACGGCCAGATGTTCCTGACCTATGTGGCCTGGTACGGTCTGGGCCGTTTCTGGATCGAGAGCCTGCGGACCGACAGCCTGTATATCCCGGGCACCGATCTGCGCGTATCCCAGGTGCTGGCCCTGGGCACGGCGATCATCGCCCTTCTGATCCTGCTCTATGTGCTCCTGGTGAGAAAGGCGGATCCCTCCGGCCTGTACGTCAACAAAACGGCGGCCGGGAATATATCCGCCGGGAGTTCCCCTCCGGAAAGCGGACGAAGCGGGGAGACCTCCGGCGATACGGAGCCGGACTCCGCGGTTATCTCCGCCGAAAGCACCGCTCCGCCTGAGACCGGAACCGGCGGGGAACCCGCTGATGAAAATGATGATGAAAAGGAGAGTGGCGACGATGGCACAGATACTTGACGGCAAGGCGCTGTCCGCCAAAATCAAAGAGGATCTGGCCCTCCGGGCCGGGCAGTCCGGCATCACGCCCGGACTCGCGGTCATCCTGGTCGGGGAGGACCCGGCGTCCAGGATCTATGTGAACAGCAAGCGGAAGGACTGCGAGGAATGCGGCTTTTACAGCGAGGAGTATACCCTCCCCGCCGAGAGCGGCCAGCAGGATCTGCTGGATCTGATCGACGTTTTGAACGGCCGGGAGGACATCGACGGGATCCTGTGCCAGCTTCCGCTCCCGCCGCAGTTTGATACCCAGCAGGTGCTGACGGCGATCGACCCGATGAAAGACGTGGACTGCTTCCATCCGGTAAATGTGGGCCGCCTGATGACGGGGAATGCCTACCTCCGCCCCTGCACCCCGGCCGGTATCATGGAACTGCTGAAGGAGGGCGGCATCAGCGTGTCCGGCAAGCACTGCGTGATCCTGGGCCGTTCCAACATTGTCGGAAAACCCACGGCCATGCTGATGCTGCAGGAGGACGCGACGGTGACGATCTGCCACTCCAAAACGCCCGATCTGGCCCAGTACTGTCTCCAGGCCGATATCCTCGTCAGCGCGGTGGGCAGGCGCGGGCTCGTGACCTCCGACATGATCCGGGAAGGCGCCGTCGTGGTGGACGTGGCCATGAACCGGGACGAGAACGGAAAGCTCTGCGGCGACTGCTGCCGGGACGTCTATGA
>JAJQAH010000055.1 GCA_021203885.1 Oscillospiraceae bacterium
ACGGTCCCCTTTCCCTATTGTGAAATCCGCGAAACGGGTGTACAATATTTTTCGAAAGACGGCGGCGGAAGATCCCGCCCCGTCATCCAGAAAAAGCGGGTGAAATTATGTCACAGGGGATCGTCATCGCCAGCTTCGGGACCCGGTACCCGGAGGGGGAAAAGGATATCCGGGCCGTGGAGGAGGCCCTGCGCGCCGAGGCGGGGGATATCCCCTGCGTCCGGGCCTATACCAGCGGGATCGTCCGGAAGAAACTGGCGGAGCAGGGCACGGACGTTCCGGACGTGGCCGGGGCCCTGGACCGGCTCCGGGAAAAGGGCGCGGAGGACGTGCTCGTGCAGCCCACCCACATCCTGCCCGGGGCGGAGTATGAGAAGCTGAAGGCGGCGGCCGAAAAGAAAGCGCCCGCCTTCCGCTCCCTGAAAGTTGGACAGCCGCTTCTGTCCTGCACGGAGGATCTGCTCCGGTTTGCAGACGGCCTTACTAAGGCGTACCCCCCGGATGACGGGTTCACCCTCTTCATGGGCCACGGAAGCGGCACCTTCGCGGATCTCGTCTATCCGGCCCTGCAGGAAGCCCTGAACCTTGCCGGCCGGCGGGACCTATATATCGCCACCGTGGAGGGCTGGCCGGCCCTGGACGACGTTCTGGGGGATCTGGCCGCCTCGGCCGTGACCCTGGCGCCCCTGATGCTGGTGGCCGGCGACCACGCGGCCAACGACATGGCCGGAGACGACCCGGACAGCTGGAAGAGCCGTCTCGAAAACGAAAACTGCGCCGTCCGGTGCGTCATGACCGGCCTGGGCCGCGAGGCCTGGGTGCAGGATCTGTACCGGCGGAAACTGCGCGCCCTGCTGGCGCAGGACTTATAGAACAAAACAGAAAGAAGCTGGAGAAAAATGGCCATCTATCTCTCTTCCCTGGAACACAGCCGGGTCCCCATCGAGGTGCGGGAGGTCCTGTCCTTCCCCCGGGCCGAGGCCATGGCGCTGGATCAGAAGATCGCGTCCCTGCCGGACGTGTCCGGCTGCGTGCTGCTGTCCACCTGCAACCGCACGGAGCTGTACGTGTCCTCCCGGGGCCCGTCGGATCCCGCCGCCCTTCTGTGCACGGCGGCGGGCGTGGACTGGACCCCCTTCGACGACGCCTTCGAGAGCTGCGCCAACGGGGACGCCGTGCGGCACCTGCTGGAAGTGGCCTGCGGGGTGCGCTCCCGGATCTGGGGCGAGGACCAGATCCTGTCCCAGGTGCGGGACGCCCTGGTCATGGCCCGGGAGGCCGGCACGACGAATTCCACCCTGGAGACCCTGTTTAGGATCGCGGTGTCCGCCGGCAAGGAGGTCCGGACCGCCGCCAAGTTCTCCCCCGTGCCCGTGTCCTCCGCCTCCAAGGCCGTGGACCTGCTGGCGGCGCATACGGATCTGGACGGAAAGCGCGTTCTGGTCATCGGGAACGGGGAGATGGGCCGGCTGTCCGCCGGCATGCTGCGGGACGCGGGCTGCGACGTGACCGTCACGCTCCGTACCTACCGGCACGGGGAGACTGTGGTGCCGGCGGGCTGCTCCGTCGTTCCCTACGCGGACCGGTACGACGCCCTGGAGGACGCCGACATCCTGCTGTCCGCCACGGCCAGCCCCCACTTCACCGTCACCCGGGAGCAACTGGAGGCGGTGCAGGATCCCCCCGGCTGGATCGTGGATCTGGCCATTCCACGGGACGTGGAGCCGGAGATCGACTCCCTGCCGGGGATCACGGTGTTCAACGTGGATGACCTGGAGGATTTCGACCCCGGCCGGGACATTCCCCCGGAGGTGGAGCAGATCCTGAATAATTACGAGGCCCGGTTCTTCCACTGGGCCAACTACCGGGACTGCATGCCGGCCATGGAGGATCTGAAACGGGCGGTGGCGGACCGCATGCTGACCGCGAAGGAGCTGACGGACGGGGACGTGTCCCCGGAGGAGCTGGTGGAGATCACGGTCAGCCGCACCGTGGACATGCTGGCCGGCGGCCTCAGCGAGCAGTGGACTGCCGAGCTTCTGGACAAGACAAGTGAAAAGATCCGCGCCCATACCCGGGGGGCGGAGGAAAATGTGCATCATGACACCCAGGTTCCCCCTCTTCATTGACCTGACCGGCCGGCCCTGCGTCGTCTTCGGCGGCGGCGAGGTGGGCATGCGCCGGACGGAGGTCCTGCTGTCCTTCGGGGCCCGGGTGCGGATCATCGACCCGGAGCCGCTGGACCTGCCTGCGGGGGCGGAGCAGGAGCAGCGCGGCTATATGTTCGGCGACCTGGACGGGGCCGCCCTGGCCGTGGCCGCCACCGACAGCCGGGAGACGAACCATCAGATCGGCCGGGACGCCGCCCGGCGGGGCATTCCCGTCAGCGTGGCGGACTGCGCCGCGGAGAGCACCTTCTACTTCCCCGCCGTGTGCGAGGGAGGCGGGCTGATCGCCGGCGTGGTGTCCGACGGCACGGACCATGAAAAAACGGCCCGGGCCGCCGCCGCGATCCGGAAGGTGCTGGAGGACCCGGCGCTGTGAACCGGGATATCATCCGGGTGGGCAGCCGGGACAGCCGCCTGGCCGTGCGGCAGGCCGAGATCGTCATGGACCGGATCCGCAGCTTTCTGCCCCATGTGGAACTGAACCTGATCACCATGAAGACGGAGGGAGACCGGCTGGCCGACGTGTCCCTGCAGGACTTCGGCGGCCGGGACCTGTTCGTGCGGGAACTGGACGACGCCCTGGCGGACGGCCGGGTGGACATCTGTGTCCACAGCTGCAAGGACCTGCCCCTGAACTCTCCCGCGCCGGTGCTGATCGCCGCCTTTACGAGGCGGGAGGATCCGCGGGACGTGCTGGTCCTGCCGGAGGGACGGACGGAGCCGGACCCGTCCCTGCCCGTGGGCTGCTCCAGCGCCCGCCGGGCTCTGCAGTGGCCGTCCCTGTATCCCGATATCCCGCTGGCCCCCATCCGGGGCAATATCCAGACCCGTCTTTCCAAACTGGACGACGGCCAGTACGGCGGCCTGATCCTGGCCGCCGCCGGGCTGAAGCGCCTGGGGCTGGAACGGCGGATCTCCCGCTATTTCTTCACCGATGAATTTCTGCCCGCCGCCGGGCAGGGCGCTCTGGCCGTCACCGCCCGGTGGGGCACGGACACGTCCTACCTGGAGCCGGTGCGGCATGAGGAGACCACCCGGTGCGTCGTGGCCGAGCGGGCCTTCGCAGCCGCCCTGGGGGCGGACTGCGCCTCCCCGGTGGGCGCCTACGCCGAGATCGATTCCGACGGCCTGACCCTGACCGGCATGGACGAGACCGGACGGAAGCTGTCGATCTCCGGCGATCCCTCCGAATCCGCGCGGCTGGGCCAGGAACTGGCCGACCGCATGCGGGCGGCGGCATGGTCATGACCGGGACGGTCACCCTGGTGGGCGCGGGCCCCGGGGATCCCGGCCTTCTGACGCTCAGCGCCCTGGAGGCGATCACGGCCGCCCGGGCGGTGGTCTACGACCGGCTGGTGGATCCGGCCGTGCTGGCCCTGATCCCGCCGGAGGCGGAGAAGGTGGACGCCGGCAAGGAGGCCTCCCACCATCTGAAGAGCCAGGACGAGATCAACGAGATTTTACTGAAATTCGCCCTGGAGGGAAAGGATACCGTGCGCCTGAAGGGGGGCGACCCCTTCCTGTTCGGCCGGGGCGGCGAGGAGATGGAATTCTTGACGGCCCGGGGCGTTCCCTGCCGGGAGATCCCCGGCATCACCTCCGCCGTGGCCGTGCCCGCCTATGCCGGCATCCCGGTGACCCACCGGGACTTTGCCTCCTCCCTGCACGTGATCACCGGCCACGCCCGGAAGGGGCAGGTGCCGGACATCGATTTTTCTGCTCTGGTCCGCTGCGGCGGCACGATCGTATTTCTCATGACCGTCACGTCGCTGGACATGATCTGCCGGGGGCTTCTGGACGCCGGGCTGGCGCCGGACACCCCCGCCGCCGTCATTCAGAGCGGCACCACGCCCGGTCAGCGGAAAATTGTGGCCACGGCCGGCACCCTGGCGGAGGCCGCCCGGGAGGCCGGGATCCAGAGCCCCGCCGTCAGCGTCTTCGGCGGCGTATGTTCCCTGTCGGACCGGCTGGACTGGTACGATGATCTGCCGCTCCGGGGGATCTCCGTTGCCGTCACAAGGCCCGCGGACCGGGCCCGTGCGCTGTCGGAGCCCCTTTTAAAACTGGGCGCGGACGTGCTGGAGGTGCCCTGTATCCGCACGGAGCCGATCCTCCCCTGTCCGGAGGCGGAGAGGGCGGTTCTCAATATAAAAGAGTATGAATGGCTTGTTTTCACCAGTGCCGCGGGCGCCGGTGCGCTTAAAGACTGCCTGGAACGGATGAAGCTGGACGCCAGGGCCCTGGGCGGCGTGAAACTGGCGGCCGTCGGGCCGGGCACCGCCGCCGCGCTGGGAGTCCTGGGCCTGCGGCCGGACCTGGTCCCCGAAACGTACGACACCGCCGGTCTGGGCGTGAAACTCGCCGCCGCGGCGGAGGGGAAGGTGCTGCTTCTGCGGGCGGAAAACGGCTCCCCGGACCTGACGGCTGCGCTGGCCGATGCCGGCGTGCCCTTCGACGACGTTCCCGTCTACCGGACGATCGTCCGGGCGGAAGAATGCCCGGAACTTATAAAGCGGCTGGAGGCCGGGAAGCTGACTCTGGCGTCCTTCGCCAGCGCCTCCGCCGTGCGGGGATTTCTTGCGGCCGCCGGCGGCGCGGAGCGCGTTGCCGGCCTGAAAGCCGCGTGCATAGGAGAAAAAACGGCCGCGGAGGCCGGAAAGGTGGGCATGGACGTCTTCACGGCGGAAGAGGCCACGCTGGACGGCCTGATTTCCGCCGTTCTGGAAATATGCAGGGAGGATTTTTGACATGGATCTGACACACCGTCCCCGCCGTCTGCGGGGTTCCGAACCGGTCCGGCGCATGTGCCGGGAGACCCGGCTCAGCCGCGACAGCCTGATCTATCCCATCTTCGTGGACGAGACCCTGTCGGGCCGCCGGTCCATCGACAGTCTGCCCGGACAGTATCACTACGGGCTGGACAGCGTCACGGAGGCGGTGTCCGAATGCCTGGATGCCGGCGTCGGCCGCTGCATCCTGTTCGGCATTCCGGCAGAGAAGGACGCCGAGGGCTCCTCCGCCTGGGCGGAGGACGGCGTCGTGCAGCAGGCCATCCGCCGGATCCGGGCGGAGTTTCCGGACTTCTATATCCTGACGGACGTCTGCCTGTGCGAGTATACAAGCCACGGGCACTGCGGCGTGCTGAAGGGCGAGGCGGTGGACAACGACCCCACCGTGGAGATTTTGGCGAAGACCGCCCTCAGCCACGTCCGGGCGGGGGCGGATATGGTGGCCCCCTCGGACATGATGGACGGCCGCGTGGGCGCCATCCGCCGCACTCTGGATGAGAACGGATTTCAGGAGACGCCGATCCTGGCCTACTCGGCCAAATACGCCTCCGCCTTCTACGGGCCCTTCCGGGAGGCGGCCGGCTCGGCGCCGGCCTTCGGGGACCGGCGGGGCTACCAGATGGACCCCCACAACCGGCGGGAGGCGCGGAAGGAATGCGCCCTGGACGCGGAGGAGGGGGCCGACATGCTGATGATCAAGCCGGCGCTCCCCTACCTGGACGTGATCCGGGACTGCTCCCAGGCCTTCGATCTGCCCATGTGCGCCTATCAGGTGTCCGGCGAGTACGCCATGATCAAGGCCGCCGGGGAGCGGGGCATGGTGGACGAGCACCAGGTCATGCTGGAGAGCGCCGTGTCCATCTTCCGGGCCGGCGCGGACATGCTGATCTCCTACTTCGCCAGGGAACTGGCCCGGGCCATTACGGAGGGGGAGATCGGCTGATGGATGTAAACGACGCGCTGTATCTGAAAGCGCAGCAGGTCATGCCCGGCGGGGTCAACTCCCCGGTGCGGGCCTACCGGGACGTGGACATGGCGCCCCGGTTCATCAACTCGGCGGACGGCGCCTATATTACCGACGCGGACAGCTGCCGTTATATCGATTACGTGTGTTCCTGGGGTCCCCTGATCCTGGGCCACAACCATGCCTCCGTCCGGGCGGCCGTGGAGCAGGCGATCCCGGACGGCCTGTCTTTCGGGGCGCCCACCTCCGGCGAGATCGAGATCGCCCGTCTCATCGTGGGCATGGTTCCGAACATCGAGATGGTCCGCATGGTCAACTCGGGCACGGAGGCGGTCATGTCCGCCCTGCGTCTGGCCCGGGGCGCCACCGGCCGGGACAAGCTGATCAAATTCGACGGCTGCTACCACGGCCACTGCGACGCCATGCTTGTAAACGCCGGCTCCTCCGTGCTGGACGGGGGCCGTCCCAGTTCCGCGGGGGTGCCGGAGGGCGCCGCCCGGGACACCCTGACCGCCCGGTACAACGACCTGGACAGTGTCCGGGCCCTGCTGGAGGCCAACCGGGACCAGGTGGCCGCCGTCATCGTGGAACCGGTGGCCGCCAATATGGGAGTCGTGCCCCCCGCGCCGGGATTCCTGCAGGGACTGCGGGATCTGTGCGACGAGTTCGGCGCCCTTCTGATCTTCGACGAGGTCATCACCGGCTTCCGGCTGGCCACCGGCGGCGCCCAGGCGTACTTTGACGTACGGGCCGACCTGGTCACCTTCGGGAAGATCATCGGCGGCGGCATGCCGGTGGGCGCCTACGCCGGCAGCCGGGAGCTGATGGAGCTGGTGGCCCCCTGCGGTCCGGTCTATCAGGCGGGCACCCTCAGCGGCAACCCCGTGGCCATGGCCGCGGGCCGGGCGCAGCTGCTGTGGCTGAAGCAGCACCCGTATATCTACGAAGATCTGGAGAAAAACGGGGAGATCCTGGCCGCCGGCCTCCGGGACGCCGCCGGGGCGGCGGGCGTGCCCGTCCGGGTCAACCGGGTGGGCTCTCTCATCTCCGTATTCTTCACGGACACGGACGTTTTCGATCTGGAAAGCGCCCGGACCAGCGACCGGGATCTGTACGCCGCCTACTTTGCCGGCATGCTGAAGCGGGGCATCTACCTGGCCCCCTCCCGGTTCGAGGCCATGTTCCTGTCGGACGCCCATACGAAGGAGGACATCGACACGACCCTGAAAGCGGCGGCGGAGACGTTCCGGGAGCTCGGCGGCTGAACGCCGGCAGAGCAAAAAAGGCAAAAAAAAGAGGCAGGACTGCCGGATCTCTCCGGTGTCCTGTCTCTTCTTTTGCATAATAAAGATTACTTGTTCTCGGAAGTTTCAGCTTTCTCCTCTTTCTCCTCGATGTGCTGCTCTTCCTCTTCAGCTTTCTCGACTTCGTCAGCGGCCTCTGCGACTGCCTTCTCCTCGGCCTTCTCGACTGCCTCAGACTCTTTGTCCTCGGCCTCCTCGACGACGCCAGCTTCCTTAGCCTCTTTCTCGGCGTCCTTATCGGCTTCCGCCGTGGTCTTGGCCGTCTCAGCTTCCTCGGCGTACTCAGAAGCCTTCTCCTCAGCCTCAGAGACTTTCTCGGACTCCTTCTCCTCAGCCTTTTCGATTGCCTCGGACTCTTTATCGCTGATCTCCTCGAGCGCAGTTTCCTCAGCTTCGCTTACTTCTTCCTCGCTCTCTTCACCGCAGGCAGCCAGGGAGAACACCATAACACCAGCCAGCAGCAGGGGAGCAATTCTTTTGGCCCATTTCATTGTATCCAACCCTCCTTTCTGATTTAAATTTCAACCTATCCTACCACTATTTTCTCAAAAAGTCAACTTTTTGAGAAA
>JAJQAH010000036.1 GCA_021203885.1 Oscillospiraceae bacterium
TGTCAAGAATGGGAAACCCATTGCACTTGCTTATGCCGTATGATCTGTGGTATACTGTTGCAGTTAAGAAATCCGGGTCTCTTTCCGGCTGCCGGCCAAACAGGGCGGCAGCCTTCTGAAATGCCTGAATTTCAAAGAATTTTTCAGATGGAGGATGACCCGAATGGTCAAACAACCATCTTTAAAATTGAATTTTATTATGAATGCCATCCTGACGATGTCCTCATTCATATTTCCCTTGATCACGTTTCCCTATGTATCCAGAGTACTTTTGCCGGTGGGGACCGGAAAGGTAGCCTTTGCCACTTCCGTGATTACTTATTTTTCCATGTTCGCAGAACTGGGCATTCCGACCTATGGTATCCGCGCCTGCGCGGTGGTCAGGGATGACCGGGAGAAACTGACGAAGACGGCCCATGAACTGCTGATCATCAACCTGGTGATGAGTGCGATTTCTTACGCTATTCTGGCTCTGGGGATTATCTTCGTGCCCCGTCTGCGCGAGGAGAGGACGCTTCTGATCGTCGTCAGTTTCACGATCATCCTGACCTCCATCGGAATGGAATGGCTGTATAAAGCACTGGAGCAGTATACTTACATTACGATCCGCTCCCTTATTTTCAAAGTGGTGGCACTGATCGCAATGTTCCTGCTGATTCATTCAGAAGAGGATTACGTCATTTACGGCGGGATCTCCATCTTCGCGGCCTGTGCATCCAATGTCCTGAACTTCATCAATGTACACCGATATATCGATATGAAACCGATGAAGGGGTACAATTTCCGGCGCCATTTCAAGGCTGTGGGGATTTTCTTCGCCATGTCTGTCGCGACCACCATATACACCAATATGGACACAGTCATGCTGGGCTTTATGAGTACGGACGCGGAAGTGGGTTATTATAACGCCGCAGTGAGGATCAAGACGATCCTGGTCAGTATCGTGACTTCACTGGGAACGGTGCTGCTGCCCAGAGTCTCCTATTATATCCAGCGGGGACTTGTGGATGAATTCTGGCGGGTCGCCAAGAAAGCGCTCAATTTTGTCTTTATTTTTGCGGTACCGCTACTGTTATACTTTATCCTGTTCGCGGCACCCGGGGTCTATCTGCTGTCGGGATCGGCGTACACCAACTCGATCCTGCCCATGCAGATTATCATGCCGACTCTGCTGCTGATCGGGCTGACGAATATCATGGGGATCCAGATCCTGGTGCCTATGGGACGGGAAAACATGGTGCTGTGGTCGGAAGTCGCCGGCGCCGTCGTGAATATCGTCGTGAATCTGATCCTGATCCCGCACCTGCTGTCATCCGGTGCGGCGATCGGCACGGTCGCGGCCGAACTGACGGTCCTGATCGTACAGATGATCGCACTGCGAAAAGACATTTTTAAATGTCTACGAGGGATTGCATACTGGAAGATCATTCTGGGGCTGGTCATCGGAACGGCGGCCTCATACTGGGTCATGTTCCTCAACCTCGGGAATTTCGTCACGCTGGTTATTTCCGCCGTCCTGTTCGTCGCCGGTTACGGGCTGACGCTGTTGCTGACGAAAGAGTCTCTGACGCTGGAGGTCTGGGATCAGGCTCTGGACAGACTGCATATCCGCCGCCGTCTTCCCTGATGCAGTTACCCAATATTGTCTTTATTACCGAGACCCGGTGCACTGCGGTGCGCCGGGTCAATTTTTTGGGAAAGGTCACACCTGACATCTCGGACCGGGTGCGACGGCGGAGGCATAGACATGGGAATCCAGCCCTGAAGAGTGTATATACATGCCGGCACCGACGCCGGAATGCGTTGTCTAAATTTCCGGGATTTTTCAACTTTTTCAGCAAAATATTAAGCAATTTGTCGAAAAAAATTTAAAAAATTGCATCTTTTTATATCTTTCGTATAATAGACATGTGAACAGAAACTGGCAGAATTTGTATGTTTTCCGTGCAGCGATCGGAGAACCTTCTGAGGGTTGCCCGCTTGGACCGAAGAAAAAAGACACAGAATGTTTCTCCCGGTAAGAGAGACCGGGTACGGAGATCAGGATCGTGAAAAGAGTAACCAGAAAGCATATATGGCCGGTGGCCGTGGAAGGAATTGCCGGGAATTTTGTTCTGGGCGCCATGTTTACATGGGCCGTCTTCCGCACTCCGCTGCAGGAGCTGTTCCCAAGCTGGACGAACGGAATGCTGTCCATCGTTTTCGCCATGCACAATCTTTTTATCTGCATCGGGATCTTAATTGGCGGCCGTCTGGCGGCAAGGATGTCCATGCGGGTCCTTTATTTTCTCCTGTCGCTGGTCCAGCTGATCGGGTTCGGAAGTTTCGCTTTCCTGCCGGAATCAAATCCCGGCCTCAGCTACGCCATGGTACTTTGCCTGTTCGGCATGCTTTGTTCCTTCGCGGTGGGGATCGGCATCAATGTGGTGCAGACCGCCACACAGCCCTGGTTCCCGTCCCACACGGGCAGGATTTCCGGGGCACTGTTCATGGCCCTGGGCATAAGCTCCTTCATCCTGGCGGCTGTGACGGAACAGCTGCTGGACTTTTTCAAATACGATTTGGGGCTTGGTACTGCCTGTGTCAAATATACGGTCGCGACGATCGGCGTGATCCTGTTCATCATCGCGATGCTGACCCTGATACTGGATCCCAAGTCCTGGAGAGGGCCGGCCAACGCCGAGCTGGAAGTTGTCACCAACAGCAAGGGGATCACGCCCCGTATGATGGTCCGGATGAGGCCGTTCTGGCTTCTCCTGTTCTGGAACGCGTTTATGCGCGCCGTGGGATTCATCCTGCTGGACTATGCGGCGAATCTGGCGGTCGCGTTTGCGGCAACGTCGCTGATGGGCATGCTGATATCTCCGGCCAACGGGCTGGGCAGTCTGCTGACGGGCATGCTCCTGGACAAAGTGGGGCTACGGCCCAATATCCTGACGGTGGGACTGACGATGGCTCTCAGCATTGCACTGCTGGCGGCCGGAGGGCTGCTGGCCTCGCCGGTGCTGATCATCATAGGCCTGATGGTCGGCGGCCTGGCCTACGGCGGTTCCAGCACGACGGACTCGGCCTCCATCAAACGGGTCTTCGGCGGCCGGCACTACTCCGTCAATTACGGGATCGCCAATATCTCCATGGCGATCGGTGCCGGGATCTCTTCCCTGTCCGGAATCGTCCTGGACGCGTTCGGCGGCAATTACCTGAGTATCATCGTCATGACGGCAATTTTGGTCATACCCGTGATCATCTGCAGTATCGGCATGACGAGAGTGAGGATGCCGAGATTCTGAGCGTATTACGTCTCGAAGAAGAAAGAACCGGCGCACCGCGGTGCGCCGGTTCGACTTTTCCGGGAAGAATCAATTATCCTTCGGCCGGGATCTTTTTCAGTTTCGCGAAGCGGGGAAGGGAGCGGTCGGTGGGCCGGTCGGGCTGGCCCTGGATCAGAGGCAGGACGTAATCGATGAAGGGCTGCTCGACGCCGTTGCCTTCGGCGTTGATCCATTCCTGAGGCACTTTCTTTTCCGCGTTGGCCACCTCGGTCAGGTCGATCAGGACCGGCTCGCACCGGTAGTCTCCGCCGTCACGGGTGCACTCAAAGGCGACCATTTTATCGGTGATGCCGTCCAGCGCGCTTTCCACCGCGATGCGGCCGGCCATCTTCGCCTCCATGATATCGGTCTCGGAGGCCAGATGGGAGGCGCATCGCTGGAGCAGGGACAGCTCTATGCCGCGGACTTTCGCACCCGTGGCTTCCTTGCAGCGTTCGGCCAGACGCACCGCCAGCCCGCCCAGCTGGACGTGCCCGAATCCGTCGCTGGCCTCCACGTCCCCCTCGGAGACGAAGGTGCCGTCGGCGTAGTGGATCCCTTCGGAGACGGCGACCATGCAGTTGCCGGTACGCTTATAGATATCCTGCACGTCGGCCAGAAACCTGTCCATGTCAAAATCCCGCTCCGGCAGGTAGACCAGGTCGGGACCGCAGCCGGTCAGACCCGCGAGGGCGGCGGAGCCGGCCAGCCAGCCGGCGTGGCGGCCCATGATCTCGATGATCGTGATCATGCCCGTATCGTATACGTGGCAGTCGTTCCATACCTCCGCACAGGAGGTGGCGATGTATTTTGCCGCCGAGGCGAAACCGGGGCAGTGATCCGTCTGCATCAGATCATTGTCGATGGTCTTGGGTATGCCGATCACCCGGCACTCATAGCCCACGCTCTGCATGTATTTGGAGATCTTATTGCAGGTATCCATGGAGTCGTTGCCGCCGTTGTAGAAGAAATAGCGGACATCGTATTTCTGGAAGATCTCCAGGATGCGTTTGTAATCGGTGTCGTCCTCCCCGGGATCCGCCAGCTTGTAGCGGCAGGAGCCCAGTGCGGAGGAGGGCGTATACTGAAGCAGTTCCACCTCGGCCGGATCTTCCTTTCCCATGTCGTACAGCTGGTCGTTCAGCACGCCCTTGATGCCGTGGGCGGCGCCGAGGACCCGGGTGATCTCCTCCCGGGCCAGGGCGGCCTGGATCACGCCCTGGGCGCTGGCGTTGATGACCGCGGTGGGACCGCCGGACTGACCGAAAATACAGCTTCCCTTTAAAGTGCTCATAAAAATCCCCCAATTCTGATTAAAATGGCCAGGTCCGTATTCTGATCCCGGCTTGTATTATGTGCAAAGTATACACCAAAGGCGCGGGAAGTGCAACCGATCCGGGGAAAAATCCGGACCGGGAAAAGCGGATATTCGGCGCGGAAACGCTTGCAATCCCAAAGCCAAAATGATAGAATATTTTTAATGAAAGCGGAATATTTTTAAAAGGAGGTATTTTTATGCCGCTGGTTACTTCAACAGAGATGTTTAAAAAGGCTTATGACGGTCACTACGCGATCGGCGCGTTCAACGTCAACAACATGGAGATTGTGCAGGGCATTACGGAGGCGGCCGCGGAGGTCCACGCGCCCCTGATCCTCCAGGTGTCCAAAGGCGCACGTGCTTACGCCAACCATACGTATCTGATCAAGCTGGTGGAGGCGGCGGTCATCGAGACGGACCTGCCCATCGTGCTGCATCTGGACCACGGGGACAGCTTCGAACTGTGCAAGAGCTGTATCGACGGCGGATTCACGTCGGTCATGATCGACGCCAGTTCCAAGCCCTTCAAGGAGAATATCGAGGAGACCCGCCGGGTGGTGGAGTACGCCCACGAGCACGGCGTGGTGGTGGAGGCCGAGCTGGGTACGCTGGCCGGCATCGAGGATGAAGTCAACGTGTCCGCCGAGGAGTCTTCCTACACCCATCCGGAGCAGGTGGAGGAGTTCGTCAGCCGCACCGAATGCGACTCCCTGGCCATCGCGATCGGGACCAGCCACGGGGCATACAAGTTTAAACCGGGAACGAAGCCGCAGCTGCGCTTTGACGTGCTGGAGGACGTGGCCAGGCGTCTGCCCGGATTTCCCATCGTGCTCCACGGCGCCTCGTCCGTGCCTCAGGAGTACGTAAAAATGATCAATGAGAACGGCGGGGATATGCCCGGAGCCGTCGGCGTGCCCGAGGATCAGCTGCGCAAGGCCGCCTCGATGGCCGTGTGCAAGATCAATATCGATTCCGATCTGCGCCTGGCCATGACCGCGACGATCCGGCAGTATTTCACCCAGCATCCAGCCGACTTCGACCCGCGCCAGTATCTGAAACCGGCCCGTCAGGCGATCCACGACCTGGTACGTCACAAGATCGTGGACGTGCTGGGCTGCGAGAACAAGGCCTGATTATAAATTTCAAATACAGGAGGCTTTATTATGGCTGAAATCACAAAGGATACGATTATCGGGGATATTCTGGATATCGCGCCCGATACCGCGCCGATCTTTATGTCCATCGGCATGCACTGCCTGGGATGCCCGGCTTCCAGAGGAGAGACCGTGGAGGAGGCGTGCATGGTACACGGCGTGGATGTGAACGAGCTGCTGGCTGAGCTGAACGAAACGGCCGTCAGCGGCTGATCATCCCCTGAGGGGCGCGGCGGCGGCCGCGCCCTTTTCGCAGTTACGTGGTGAGGGGAGAGAGAAAGAACAATGCCGGGAGAGAAAACGCCGGAACTGTCACCCAGGCTGGCCATGCTCGCGGACTGGATCGGGCCCGGCGACCGGATCGCGGACGTCGGAACGGACCACGCGTATCTGCCGGTTCGGCTGATCCTGAACGGAACGGCCGGGCACGCCATTGCCAGCGATCTGCGGCCGGGCCCGCTGAAGAGAGCGGAGGAGACCGTCCGGCGGTACGGCGTGGATGACCGGGTGGAGCTGAGGCTGTGCGACGGGCTGGACGGTATAAGGCCGGAGGAGACCGATGTCGTGATCATCGCCGGCATGGGCGGTGAGACCATCGCCGGGATACTCGGCCGGGCACCCTGGTTGCGGGAGTCGTCGGTGAAACTGATCCTTCAGCCCATGAGCACCCAGCCGGAACTGCGCCGCTGGCTGACGGAAAGCGGCTATACGATACGGGAGGAGAAACTGGCCCGTGAGGACGACGCGCTCTATGTCGCGTTTCTGGTACAGCCCGGCCGGGACCGGCCCATGAGTGCCGCTGAGCTGGATGCCGGACGGCAGAACGGGGACCCGCTGCGGGGGACCTGGCTGGATGTCCGGACGGAGAGAGCCAGGCGTGCGCTGGCAGGACAGCGCAGGGCGGAAAAACCAGACCCGGACGGCATCGCCCGTACGGAAGAGCTGATCCGCGGACTGGAGAACATGAAAAAGGAGTGGGAGACATGGCAACGGTAAAGGATGTATATGATTTTCTGGACGAAAAGGCGCCCTTCGCCACCCAGATGGGATTCGACAACGCCGGGTTCCTGGTGGGCCGGGGAGATAAAAAGGTGAGATGTATCCTGGTCGCGCTGGACATCACCGAGGACGTGATCCGGGAGGCCGCCGAAGAGGGCGCACAGCTGATCGTGTCCCATCACCCCGTCATCTGGGAGGGAGCAAAGTCCGTAACGGATGAGACACCCCAGGGACGCAGGCTGCTGGCACTCCTGGAAAGCGGCGCCGCGGCCGTCTGTGCCCATACCAATCTGGATCAGGCCCCGGACGGGGTCAACGACGCGCTGGCCGCCGCGATCGGTCTGACGGATACCGACCTGCTGCAGTTCCAGGGGCTGTACCCGGACGGCAGATCTTACGGGCTCGGAGTGGTGGGCCAGCTTTCTGGGGGGAGCATGACGGTCCCGAAATTTGCCGCCCACGTGAAAAAATGCCTGTCGGCCGCCTGTGTGCGGTATGAGGACGCCGGGATTCCGGTGGAGCGCGTGGCGGTCTGCGGCGGAAGCGGCGGAGATCTGGGCTCGGCGGCGCTGGCTGCCGGCTGCGATACCCTGCTGACCGCCGATGTCAAATACGATCCCTTCCTGGATGCACGGACGATGGGGCTGAACCTGCTGGATGCGGGCCATTTCGCCACGGAGAATGTGATCTGCCCCATTTTGGCGGGCTGGCTGCAGGAGGCCTTTCCGAAAGTGCGGGTCATCCTGTCCAAGCACTCGGAGGTGTATTCCGCCGTATAGGGTGTTCCGGCCGGCGGCCCGAACCACTTGCCACCCGGGATCTTGTATGGTATAATGTTCAGGAA
>JAJQAH010000101.1:0-18886 GCA_021203885.1 Oscillospiraceae bacterium
CCTCATTGCCTGATTATAGCGGCTTTTCAACAAAAAGTCAAACAAATGTTTCAATTTTTGCAAAAAAAAGAAGGGCGGCCCGGCCGGGACCGCTCTCTTTGAGTCTTATTTTCTTTTGTTTTGACGGCGTCTCCCGGCTGCCATCCGAATGCCCTTCTGACAGTTCAGGGCTTTCAGTCCGCCGGGGCTATCCGTCTTTCATGAATCGGACGTTTCGGGCGCGGCGCTTTTTTTGTCCCGCATTCCCAAGATCCCGACCAGCAGGAGCACCAGGGAAACCCCGGCCATGATCAGGAAGGAAATGTTGAATCCCTGCATCCTGGCCGCTTCATCAAAGTCGGCTGTGCCGGCGACTCCGGTCGCCACCATGGTCATGAACCCGATAAATACGGCATTGCCGATGGCGCCGCCGATGGTGCGCAGGGACGATATCAGCGCCGTGGCGTCGGGCAGCTCCGCTTTCGGCACGCTGGCGGTACCCCAGGTAACCAGGGGCATCAGCAGACCGCCGATCGCCAGACTGCGGACGGCGTAGGTAAGGGATGCGACCCACAGAGGCGTATCCATACCGATCAGGAACATCGGGATACAGGTCAGGACCATCAGAATGGCACCCGGTAGGAACAGCTTCTTCATGCCGATCCTGTCATAGATCCGCCCGGCGAATGGGCTGATGACCGCATTGACCAGCGCCCCGGGCAGCACGACCAGTCCGGAAACAGTGGCAGACTGGTGCATCACGTTCTGTACATACTGAGGCATCAGGATGGAGGCGCCCATCAGCGTGAAATAGACCAGCACAACCGTAATGACGCTGATCGTGTATTTTCTCGACTGAAAGACCCGGAGATTTAAAAATGGTTCCGGTACGTGAAGCTGACGGTAGACAAAAAATACACCCACGACGACCCCGATGGCCAGCGGGAGCCATGTGGCGATGCTGAAAAATCCGTAATTTGCCAGGTCCCCGACGCCCAGCGTGATCCCACCGAAGGTGATGACACTTAAAACGAAGGAGAGCAGATCGAATTTCTCCGCCACGTTCTCCAGCACATTGCTGAAGACGAGCAGAGCCATGATAAAGGCGGCGGCAACGATGATCAGTACCAGAAGGAAAATGGACCGCCAGCCGAAGGCATCCACGAGGATCCCGCCCAGCGTCGGCGCGACCACCGGGGCGGCACCCACCGCCAGCCCGTACCAGCCCATGGCGGATCCCCGTTTTTCCGACGGGAAGATGCTCATGATCACCACCTGGGACATGGACAGCAGGACCCCGTCACCGCAGGCCTGCAGCACACGGCCCGCCATCAGCATCTCAAACCCGCTGGAGAACAGTCCGATCAGCAGTCCCAGAAGCACGAATCCGAGGCCGCCCAGATACAGCCATTTGGTGGGAACCCGGCGGACCAGGAAGGCGCTCAGGGGCATAACGATGCCCATAGTCAGCGAATAGCCGCTGATCAGCCACTGTCCGAGAGATGTTTCGATACCCATTTCCGTGTTGATCGTGGGCAGGGCCGTGTTCAGGGCGGTCATCAGCAGCGTCGTGGCAACACAGGAGATGATGATATTGATTAAGATCAGAGTCCGTTTTCTGCTTGAGATCTGGGCACCGTTACTCATGTTTTGCGCTTCCTTTTGAGCCTCTCCAGTCTTTTCTTCCGCTTCGATACCGGCAGGGGGGCCTGCCTCCCAAAGTGGAAAATCTTCCCAGAAAATTATACCATTTTTTTCATTTTTGTCAAAAATATCCATGCCGGAATCCCGCGATTTGAATTGACGGCAACGGCCTAATCGTGATACAATAGGTCTGCGGCAGGGGAAATCTTCCCTGTCCGGCCCACGGGCTGAAATCCCGTGAAAAATTATAAGGAAGTGACCGCAGCGTATCCGCCGGCAGATAAAGCCGAAGGCCCGCGCCGCAAACGCAGCATGAAAGAACTGATCATCGAAAAAAAAGCGATCCGAAGCAATATCGCCGTCCTTCGCAAGCGCGCGGGCCAGGCGGCTATCTACGCCGTTCTGACCGGTGACGCCCACGGCGCCGGCCTGGTGGAAATGGCGCAGTTTCTGCGGGACGAAGGCATTCAGCGTTTTGCCGTTTCCGAAGTGGCGGATGCCGCGACCCTGCGCCAGTCGGGTCTTATAGACGAAGAGATTCTGATGCTCAGGGCCACGACCGACCGGCAGGAACTGGAGCAGCTTCTGGATCTGAATGTGGTCTGTACCATCGGATCCGCCGATACCGGCATGGCTCTGAACGGCCTGGCCGAAGTCCGCTCCACGGTCGTGGAGGCTCAGCTTCTGATCGACACGGGCGACGGATACGGCGGCTTCCTGCCGGAGGAAGTGGACAAGATCCTTTCCATTTACCGGAATCTGCCCAATGTGGCGATCTCCGGTATATACACGAATCTGAACACCACGGGGGTCAGTGCCAAGGCGGTGACCGCGCAGGTGGATCTGTTCCGCCAGACGGTGCAGGCTGTGGAAAAGGCGGGCTTTGAAGCCGGACTGGTACACGCGGCCGGTTCCTACGCCATCATGAAATACGATTTTGCCCGTCTGAGAGCCGTGCGGGCCGGCTCGCTCCTGATGGGCCGGTGCCAGCGCACGAAAAACGACGGACTCACACAGGTGGGCCGCGGGGAGGCCGCTGTGGATGATATCCACTGGCTCCCGAAAGACCATACCGTGGGCTCGGAAAACGCGGTCCGTCTGCGCCGCCCGACCAGAGTGGCCATCCTGCCCATCGGCTATCAGAACGGGTTCGGGATCGAGCACGTTCGGGAGACCAGCCTGTTTTCCTTACTGAAACGAGCGCGAAAGAT
Source organism: Oscillospiraceae bacterium (assembly GCA_021203885.1). GTDB lineage: Bacteria > Bacillota > Clostridia > Oscillospirales > Oscillospiraceae > JAJPXI01. The sequence goes on from JAJQAH010000101.1 coordinate 2,835, forward strand.
TCGGAACCGTTACGTATACATCGGCGACCAGAAAGTCAAGATCATCGGACGCATCGGTGCCCTGGAGACCGTACTGGATGTCACGGACGTGCGCTGTTCCGAAGGTGATATCGCCAGTTTCGACCTGGACCCTCAGTTCGCGCGGGGGATCAAGCGGGTCTGGAAGGAATGAGGGCTGTCGTTACCCGCGTGGCCGATGCCTCGGTGGAGATCGGAGGCCGGAATTGCGGAAAGATCGGCCGCGGGCTTCTTGTACTTCTGGGAATCGGGCCGGAAGACGACGAAACGACAGCGGAAAAAATGGCCGAAAAGATCTGCAACCTTCGGATCTTTTCGGATGAAAACGGAAAAATGAATCTGGATCTGGCCGCCGCAGGCGGAAGCCTGCTGGTGGTCAGTCAGTTTACTCTGTACGCGGACACCTCCAAACGGCGGCCCGGCTTTTCCAAAGCGGCCGCCCCGGACCGGGCGGCTCCCCTGTATGAGTACTTTATGGACTGCTGCCGCAATCTCGGATTCACCGTGGAGCACGGGGAATTCGGCGCGTATATGCAGGTCAGTTCGCAGAATGACGGCCCCGTCACCATTCTGCTGGATCTTTAAAGAAGGTGATTTATAATGACCATCCGGGAAATTCCGGTCCCCTTTGTCGGTGAGAACTGCTACCTCCTCAAGGATGACGACAGCGGCCTGGGCGCCATTATCGACCCCGGAGGCGCCGCGGACAGCATTGTGGCTGAAATAGAGGACCTGAATATGTCGCCGTGCGCCATCCTCCTGACGCACGGACACTATGACCACACCGGCGCGGTAAAAGAACTGAGGGAGAAATACCCGGACATCCCCGTATATCTGCATCCCGCGGACGCGGAAATGACGAAGCAGCCGGACTCCATGATCCCGTCCATCGGGGAGACCAAGCCATACGATGAGGGCGACGAGGTTCAGATCGGGGACCTGAACGTGTCCGTGCTCCATACGCCCGGCCACACGCCCGGCAGTGTTACGCTCCTGGTGGACCGGACGATGTTCAGCGGCGATACCCTGTTCCGGGGGTCCTGCGGGCGCACCGACCTGCCCGGGGGCAGTACCGATGACATGATGGCCTCCCTGAAACGGCTGGCCCAGCTGGAAGGCGACTGGGACGTGCTGCCCGGGCATGAGGGACCCACCACTCTTCAGCAGGAGCGTCTGGGCAACTTCTATATGCTGCAGGCCATGAATCTTTGAAGGTCATCTTACTGGGCCACGATTACCGCTACGCCGCCGAGCAGATGCTGATGACCCTGTTCCCGGAGGAGCGGCCCGTCTATGATGACGGGCAGGACGAAAACTGCGTCCGGCTTGCCCTCCACCGGGGTGCCTGCTGGCTGACGGCGACCGCCGACCTGAACTGGCATGGAAAAACCGCGCGCCGGAGCTGCCGGGCCCGTTCAGACGCACTGACGGGGATCCGGCAGGAGGACGACCGTCTCTGCCAGCAGATCCTGAAAACAGCTTTTTACAGGGCGGGCACTGAACTTCTCGGCAGCGACCTCCCATGGGGCGCCATGACGGGAGTCCGGCCCGTTAAGATCCCCTCGCGGGCGCTGCGGTCCGGAGCCTCTCCGGCGGCAGCCCGCTCCGAACTGCGCCGGGATTACCGGGTATCTCCCCGTCGGGCGGAAATGGCGGTGGACTGCGCCCGGGTCAGCCTAGACGTCGACCGGTCCCTTATGCCGGGGGATATCTGCCTGTATATCGGCATTCCATTCTGTCCCACCCGGTGTTCCTACTGCTCTTTTGTCTCGTCCGATGTACGACGGGTCCTGAAGCTGACCCAGCCCTACACGGATGCGCTGGTACAGGAGATCGCCGCAGCCGGCTCCTCCGTCCGGTCTGCCGGGCTGCGGGTCCGGGCCGTCTACTTCGGAGGCGGCACCCCCACTACCCTGACGGAAGAACAGCTGGATCAGATCATGACCGCACTGGAGACGCATTTCTCCCTGGAGCCCGGCCTTGAATACACGGTGGAGGCCGGACGTCCGGACACCATCACCCGGGAGAAGCTGACGGTACTGTCCCGCCACGGAGCCGGACGCATATCCGTCAATCCCCAGACCATGGAGGACCGGGTGCTACAGGCCATGGGCCGTCAACACACGGCGGAACAGACGGAGCGTGCCTACGCTCTGGTCCGGGAGACCGGGGATTTCATCGTCAATATGGATGTGATCGCGGGGCTGCCCGAAGACAGTCCGGCCGGTTTCCGCCGGACCGCGGAGAAGGTCCTGTCGATGGCGCCCGAAAATATTACGGTACATACCCTGGCGGTAAAGCGCGGCTCGTACCTGCGGGAACAGAGCAAGCGCTCCCTTCCGGATGAGACGCAGGTAGAGGATATGCTCTCTTACGCATGGGACCGCCTGGAGCACTCGGATTACCGCCCGTATTACCTCTATCGGCAGAAATTCATGACGGGATCCTTTGAGAATGTGGGCTGGTGCCGGCAGGACCATATCAGCATCTATAATGTCTGCATGATGGAGGAACTGCGGTCCGTCCTGTCTCTGGGCGCCGGCGGCGTCACGAAGCTGATCGACCGGGATGCGGGCAGTGTGGTCCGCCATGCAAACCCGAAATACCCTCAGGATTATCTGGCGCGCATCCGTCAGATCTGCTCCGAAAAGGAGCAGCTGTTTCAGCCTGATCCCGCCGGCCCGCGCCGGATATAACCAGCACAAACAAGAAAGAAGGAATTAGAAAATGAGCGATTGCACCCATGACTGCGACTCCTGCGGAGAGGCCTGCTCCGAGCGTCAGGGGGACCCGGCGGACTTTCGTGTCCCCGTCAACCAGTTCTCCCACATCGATAAGGTGATCGGGATCGTCAGCGGCAAAGGCGGTGTCGGCAAGAGCATGGTCACCGCTTTACTGGCCTGCGCCATGCGGGCCAAAGGGAAAAAGGTGGGGATCCTGGACGCGGATATCACCGGTCCCTCCATCCCCAGCTATTTTAACCTGCATGAGACGGTGGAAGTAAACGACGCGGGCATCCTGCCGCGGATCTCCAAGACCGGCGTGGAAGTCATCAGCCTGAACCTGATGACCAAAAACGAGACCGATCCGGTCATCTGGCGCGGACCGGTCCTGGCCGGGGTGGTCAAGCAGTTCTGGACGGATGTTCTGTGGGGTGAACTGGATTTCCTGTTCGTGGATATGCCGCCGGGCACCGGCGACATTCCCCTGACGATCTTCCAGTCCCTGCCCGTCGACGGTATCGTCGTGGTCACTTCCCCCCAGGAGATGGTCTCCATGATCGTCCACAAGTCGGTCAACATGGCGGCCATGATGGAGATCCCCGTGGTCGGCCTGGTGGAAAATTACAGTTATTTTAAATGCCCTCACTGCGGGGAGGAGACTGCGATCTTCGGCCGCAGCAAGCTGCAGGAGACCGCCAAGGAAATGGGTATCCCCGTTCTGGCGCGTATCCCGATCGATCCCGGCCTCGCCGAGGCCTGTGACAAAGGGGAGATTGAGGATTATCCCGTCAACTATATGACCGGCGTAGCGGATCTGCTTTGATCCGGCCGGGATCCCGAAAGTTCAGAAGACCTTGCGGGAAATACCGCAGGGTCTTTTTTCTTGTCCGCCGGCCGTCATTCCCTTTCCCAAAAAAAGGAAAACTGGAGCCCCAAAAAATTACCTGAAGGAAAGCCGGTCTGCCCTGGTCAGCGCGTCGGAACACCTGTATTGCGCCGGAACCAAGAGCTTTTATAGGTGCGTATTATGAAAAAGAAAATCTATTTATTAAGTATAAACCCAGCCCTTGCGAAATGGCTCAGCGATAAGCTGAAAACTTCTCCCTCCGGGATTCCCGGAGCGAATGAATTGCTGGCCGCGATCGATGACCTGACCTGCGGGGAAAGCCAGTCGGTTGTGCTGGAGATGGAAGGGGACGCCGCTGCTTCTGCCTCCACGGAGATCATATGCGGCGATCTGTGTATTCTTCCTCTGTCCCGGAAAGTTGTCCGGGACGGGATGGAAATTTTCCTGACCCCGAGGGAGTTTGATATCCTGCTGCTTCTGGCGAAAAACCGCGGTGAGGTTTTTTCCAAGGAGAAGATCTATCAGGCCGTATGGGAAAAACAGTATCTGCTGGATGACAACAATATTATGGCCTTTATCCGGAAGATTCGGAAAAAAATAGAACCCCGCCCCGATGCGCCCAGGTATATCCTGACGATCTGGGGAGCCGGCTACAAATTTAACGACCAGCTGTAGTTTGCCGCCAAATTACGGATTTCCGCCGGATTTCGGGACCGGATCCGGACGCCGGACCGGGAATTTTTCCTGCAATCAACCGAAAAAGAATTGCGAAACTTGCGGAAAAAGGGTACAGTTAATAAGATAAGTTGTGTGCTTTCCATCTCAGAGGAAGGGAGATGAGGTCATGGCAGTGCGTGCGACACAGGAAGACGTACTGGAGGCAATTTCAAACCGGGACTATGCTGCAGCGCAGGCCGAACTGAAAGAGTGGAACGAGGCCGATATCGCTGCGCTCCTGGAGGACATGTCCAAGGTGGATTCCCTGAAGGTGTTCCGATTGCTCCCAAAGGATATGGCGGCGGACGTATTTTCCTTCCTGCCGATCCAGAAGCAGCAGGAGATGATCGCATCTCTGACCGACGAGGAGACCGACCAGATCATTGAGAACATGTACGCGGACGATGCTGCCGACCTGCTGGAGGAGATGCCGTCCAATGTGGTCAAGCGGATCCTCTCGGCTGCCAGCCCGCAGACCCGGGACAGTATTAATCAGCTGTTGCGGTACCCGAAAGATTCTGCCGGGGCCATCATGACGGTGGAATACGTGACGCTGCGTGAGACTTACACCGTGGTTCAGGCCCTGGAGAAGATCCGGCGGAGCGAGAACAAGAACGAGGATGTCAACGACTACTACGTGCTGAACTCCACCAGGGAACTGATGGGCTCCGTGACCCTGCAGGAAATGGTGTTCCACGAGCTGGACTCGGAACTGAAAGAGATTATGGAGGACAACCCCATCTCCGTGTATGCGGACGATAATCAGGAGTCCGTGGCCCAGGCGTTCCAGAAATACAATGTGAATGTCATGCCCGTGGTGGACTCTGAGAGCCGCATGGTGGGGATCATCACGGCCGACGATATCATGGACGTCATTGAGGAAGAGGCCACAGAGGATATGACCAAGATGGCTGCCGTCACGCCGGACACCAAGCCCTATTCCCAGACCACCGTTCTGGATGAGATCAAGAGAAGGATCCCGTGGCTGCTGCTCCTGATGCTCTCAGCTACCTTTACCGGTGCTATTATTACTGCCTTTGAGAATAAACTGGCCGCCAGTCTGGTGCTTGCCGCATTTATGCCCATGCTGATGGATACCGGCGGGAATGCGGGCGGACAGGCCAGTACCATGGTCATCCGTGCGCTGTCGCTGAACGAGATCCAGTTCAGGGATTTCTTCCGGGTGGTCTGGAAAGAATTCCGGGTGGCTCTGTGCTGCGGAATCATCCTGGCGATAGTCAATTTTGCCAAGATGATGCTGATCGACCGCACCACCGTCATGGTGGGCTTCGTGGTCTGCCTGACAATGATCGTGACTGTGATCTGCGCAAAGCTGATCGGATCCATTCTTCCCATCCTGGCCCGTCGTGTGGGACTGGACCCGGCGGTCATGGCCAACCCGGTCATCACGACTATCGTGGACGCGGTGTCTCTGTTTGTATATTTCGAGTTTGCGACTTGGATGCTGAATCTGTAGTTTTCCGTCTCCCCTGAAAAAGACGGGGAAAGCGGAACGTTTCCGTGCATCAAAAAAAAACCGTACCGAAAATGGTACGGTTTTTTGTCTTATATCAGGTTTTCTGCCGGTCCTCTCTCTGGACGGTCTCAATGGCATTCACCAGAGCATCTCTGGCCTCTTCGGGGCTTCCGGCGATCGTGCAGCCGGCCGCCGCCGCGTGCCCGCCGCCGCCGAGCAGACTGCACACCCGTGTCGCGTTCAGCTTATTGGGATCGGTCCGTACGCTGATCTTACATTCCCCGGGTTTCAGCTCCCGGATCGTCACGGAGGAGGATACACCCTCGATCTGGCCCAGGAATGCGGAGATATCCTCGGCATCGGCTTCCGTGGCCCCGACAGCCGCCATGTCCGCCAGGGTCAGCGCCCCGATGGCGATCGTCCCGTCCTGCAGAAGCTCCATATTGTTCATCAAAAGTGACTCCAGCTGCAGGCGCTTGGCACTCTTGGTCCGGAAATGCTCCTTGTTGACTTCCCGGTACGGGATGCCCACATCGATCAGGTCCGCGGCCACCCTGTGCGTGCGGGAGGTGGTGTTCCCATAGACAAAGCACCCCGTGTCGGTCGCCACGGCTGTATACAGCGGCAGAGCGATCTCCGGTGTGACCTCCCCCAGATCCCTGCAGATATCGTAAAGCAGTTCTCCGCAGGCGCCGCATGTGGCGTCCAGGCAGGTCTCTTTTGCGAATCCGGTGTTGGAGGGGTGGTGGTCGATTCCCAAGTCGATGCGGTCCTTCCACACCAGGGCATTATCGGCCAGCAGGTTCAGATCAGCCACATCCACCGCCACCACGAACCCGGGTTCCCAGCCGTCGGGCGGTTCCAGCCCCGCCGTATATCTGGCGATGATCGGCGTAGCATCCTCGTTCGGCAGCACATAGGCTGTCTTCCCGATCTGTCTCAGGGTAAGGCAGAGTGCGGAGGCGCAGCCCACCGCATCCCCGTCGGGCCGGAGGTGCGTCAAGATCAGAAAATCGTCATTTTCCCGCAGCAGCGCAGCGGTCTCTTTCGCGTCCACTAAAGATCACTCCTTGTCGTCGTCCAAAACAATGTCTTCATTGGCCGGATTCGCCGGCTTGACTACCGAGGGATCCCGGAGCATTTCCAGAATATGGGCTCCCCTGTCGATGGAGTCGTCCTGTATAAATTGCAGCTCGGGCGTATAACGAAGGGACAGGGCCTGTCCCAGTTCCCGCCGCAGCCAGCCGGAGGCCGATTTCAGCCCCGCAAACACCTGTTTCGTATCGCTTTTATCCGCCACGCTGATATAGACCTTGGCATAGTGGAGGTCCGATGAGGTCTCCACCGCAGTGACCGAGACCACTCCGGTGATCCTCGGATCTTTCATCCGGCGGAGCAGAGCGGATAATTCTCTCTGTATGTCCTCGTTGATGCGCCCCATTCGTTTGCCTGCCACAAAGAGCACCCTCTTTCCGACTTCCGGGGCCTCCCCGGTCAGATCTCGATCTGTTCCAGTCTGAATACTTCCAGACCGTCTCCCACTTTCAGATCCTGATAGCTGTCGATGGTGATGCCGCACTCCAGCCCTTCGGTGACTTCTTTCACGTCATCCTTAAACCGACGCAGGGAAGCGACCGTCCCCTCGTGTACCACGATGCCGTCCCGCACCAGCCGCAGATTGGCGTTCTGTTCCACTTTTCCTTCCGTCACGTAACATCCGGCCACCATACCGGTCCCGGTCACTTTGTAAACTTCGCGCACTTCCACTCTGCCCAGTTCCACTTCCCTGTACTTGGGCTCCATCATGCCCTTCATCGCCTTCTCGATCTCATCGATGGCCTCGTAAATGACCCGGTACATCCTCAGTTCGACACCCTGCCGGCGGGCGACTTCCTCAGCGTTCCGGTCCGGCCGGACATTGAATCCCACGATGATGGCGTCGGAAGCGCTGGCCAGCATGACGTCGGATTCGGTAATACCGCCCGCGGCGCTGTGCAGGACCGTCACTTTTACTTCATCATTGGTCAGTTTCTCCAGACTGTTCTTCAGCGCTTCGGCAGAACCCTGCACATCGGCCTTAATGATCAGGTTCAGGTGCTTCATCTCGCCTTCCTGGATCCTGCTGAACAGGTCCTCAAGGCTGGTCTTGCCCATGACGCCGCCGCCTGCACTCTGTTTTTGCTCGTGCTTACGCTGTTCCACCAGTGTGCGGGCCATCTTCTCGTCTTCCACGGCGTGGAATGCGTCGCCGGCGCCGGGCACCTCGCTGAGACCGATGACCTCGACGGGCACCGACGGCCCGGCTTCCTTGATCCTCTCGCCCCGTGCATTCGTCATGGAACGGATCCGTCCGACCGCAGTACCGGCGATGATCACGTCCCCCTGCTTCAGCGTGCCGTTCTGCACGAGCAGCGTGGCCACGGACCCGCGGCCTTTATCCAGTCTGCCCTCTATGACCACGCCATGGGCGGACCGGTTCGGGTTGGCTTTCAGCTCCTGCATTTCGGCAGTCAGAAGGACCATATCCAGCAGGTCCTCGATACCCATGCCCGTCTTGGCGGAGATCGGCACGATAATGGTATCGCCGCCCCACTCCTCGCTGACCAGATCGTATTCCGTCAGCTGCTGCTTCACGCGGTCCGGATTGGCCCCCTCCAGATCCATCTTGTTGATCGCCACGATGATGGGGATCTCCGCCGCTTTGGCATGGTTGATGGACTCCACCGTCTGGGGCATGATCCCGTCATCGGCGGCTACGACCAGGATCGCCACATCGGTCACCATGGCGCCCCGTGCGCGCATGGCGGTAAAAGCCTCATGTCCCGGGGTATCCAGGAACGTGATGGGCCTGTCATTCACGGTCACCTGATAGGCGCCGATGTGCTGGGTGATACCGCCGGCTTCCCCTTCGGCCACATTCGTGTGCCGCACATAATCCAGCAGGGAAGTCTTTCCGTGATCCACGTGTCCCATGACCACTACGACGGGAGCCCGCTCCTCCAAGTCCTCCTCCTTGTCCTCCGCGGTATCGATCAGTCTCTCCTCGATCGTGACGATGACTTCTTTTTCGACTTTACAGCCCATCTCCTCCGCAACGATCGAGGCGGTATCGAAGTCGATCACATCGGACGCCGACGCCATCACGCCGTCCTTGACCAGAGTCCGGACCACTTCGGCCACGGTCTTCTTCATCCTGAGAGCCAGCTCATTGACGGCGATCTCGTCCGGGATCTTGACCAGTGTGGGCTTTTTCTTGGCCAGCGAAGCCTGCAGACGGCGCATCTTGTCCTGCTCCTCCTGACGGCGTTTGCTGCCCTGGTAGTTGTTCTTTCCTTTCCCGCTTCTCGGGAGTTTCTGTTTGCCGCCCTGCATCTGCTTGGAGCTGCCGGCAGCCATATTTTCCAGCTTTTCGTCGTATTTGGACAGGTTCACCCCGCCGCCCTTCCGGGTATCCACCACTTTTTTCTCCGGAACGCGTCTGGCCGGCCGGGCGGGTTTGGACTCCTTCTTCTGCTCTGTTTCTTTGCCCTTCCCCGTCTGGGTCTCCGTTTTTGATTTTTCTTTCCCGCCGGCGGTATCTTTTCCTTCCGGAGCCTTTTCCTGCTTCGGCTCCTCTTTCGGTTCATGATACTCTTCGGCGAAAAGGCTCTCAAAATCGTCGACCTGATGCTGCTGGGTAAGGGCATCGAAAATAATGGTCAGGTCCTGATCTTCCAGCACTTTTTGTGTTGTGGAGGGCTTCACGGAGTATTTGTCAAGGATCGACATGATCTCCTTGGAATTCACTCCGAAATCTTTTGCCACTTCATAAACACGATATTTTACCAAGCTCAAATGGGCCCACCTCCGTCACGTGTGCGTGTCCAAAATCGATCGGGGAGCTGTATCCCCGGTTTTTTCCGTCTTTACAGGGATCGTTTCTGATCCGTTCCGGTCCGCATCGGCCTGCGCAAGCTTTTTCACCAGCGCATCCGCCATGCCCTGATCCGACAGCGCGGCCAGGGCGCAGCTGGCTCTGCCGAGAGCAAAACCGATCTGTTCTTTTCCGTAGGGCAGCCGGACCAGCGGCACGCCGCCCATGCGGGCAAAGGATTCCGCCCGCCGGCGCGTATTTTCGGCTGCGTCTTCCGCCAGCAGGACCAGTTTGGCCTTGCCGGACCGGCACAGGGTCCCGGCCGCGGTCTCCCCGGCCTGGATCATCCCGCCTTTTTTGGCCAGTCCCAGCAGCCCGAGACATGGCTCATTCATCGCCGCTGCCCATATGGATCTGTTCCTCCAGCTCGCTGTAAACTTCCGGAGGTATCGTCGTCTCCAGCACCCGCTCCAGTGCTCTCGCTTTTCTGGCTCTTTGCAGGCACTCGGACGAGGGACAGAGATAGGCGCCGCGTCCCGGTTTTTTCCCTTTGAAGTCCAGTGATATCTCACCTTCCGGGCTTTTTACTACCCGGATCAGCTCCCGCTTCTCCTTCTTTTCACGGCATCCGACACACTGCCGAACAGGAATTTTCTTTGGCACTTTTCTTTTTCCCCACTACGATCCCGGACCGGCTATTCCTCTGTCGCTGCCTCAGGTTCTTCCTCCGGAGCCGCCTCTTCCTCTTCGCCGGACCCGTCGTCTTCCGGATCCGTCTCCGGTGTCTCATCCTCCTCCGGGACCGACTCCGCCGTTTCTTCTCCGACGGGCTCCTCTTCGTCCGCTTCATATTCCTCATCGGGCTCATCGGCGGCGCTGACCGGTTTGATATCGATCTTCCATCCGGTCAGCCGGGCGGCAAGCCGGGCATTCTGTCCTTCCTTCCCTATGGCCAGTGACAGCTGGTCGTCCGGAACGATGACCCGGCAGGTCTTGTTTTCTTCGTTGGGCGTGACACTGACTACGGAAGCGGGGGACAAAGCGGCCGCCACATACTCGACGGGGTCCTCGCTGTATTTGATCACATCGATCTTTTCCCCGTTCAGCTCATCCACGATGCTGTTCACGCGCTGTCCCTTGGCACCGACGCAGGCGCCGATCGGGTCCACATTTTCATCCGAGGACCACACGGCCAGTTTGGTCCGGCTCCCCGCCTCCCGGGCAACGGATTTGATCTCCACCGTCCCGTCATAGATCTCGGGTACTTCCATCTCAAACAGTCTCTTCACGAGTCCCGGGTGCGTCCGGGAGATCATGACCTGAGCCCCTCTGCTGGTATTGCGGACTTCAACCAGATATACCCGCAGGTGATCCCCTTCATGGATTTCCTCGCCCTTGACCTGCTCGGCAGGCGTCAGATAGGCCTCCGTGGTCTCGCCGCCGCTGGATATCCGCATGGTGACAGCTCCCGTTCTGGGTATGATGCGCGTCACGGTCCCTGTAAAGATCTCATGGACCTTGGAGGAGAACTCGTCGAACACCATATTCCGTTCCGCCTCGCGCATTCCCTGAATGATGACCTGGCGGGCGGTCTGGGCCGCGATCCGGCCGAAATTGCGGGGCTTCAGCTCAAAGCGGATCCCTTCGCCCAGCTGCACGTCCTCCCCGGGGAGTTTTTCCCGCGCCTGCTCCAGGCTGATCTCGGTGGCCGGATTGGTGACTTCCTCCACCACTTCTTTTTTGATGTACATGCGGACCTGGCAGGCCTCCCGGTCGCACTCGACCACCACGTTCTCTCCCGTGCCTTCGTGATCCCGTTTATAGGCGGAGACCAGTGCCTGGCCGATCTTGTCATACATGTAGTTTTGAGGGATCCCGCGCTCCTTCTCGATCAGATCGACCGCTTCAAAGAATTCTTTGGCGTCCAGCTCCGTATTCTTCGTCGTTGTGCTTTTCTTAGCCATATCTTTTTTCTCCCCGTTCTCGTATAATTGCCCTGCAGTCCCTTCCGGGGTCTGCATCATACATGAACATCAGGTCCGCGCATCCTCAGAAATCGACATACAGGCGGACCTGCGCCACATCCTTTTTCGCAAGGCGAAAGCCGTTCTCCAGCAGTATATCGCCGTCCTCATAGCCGTTTAAAGTTCCCACGTATTGTTTCTTCCCTTCCACGGGCCTGTACAGATGCACCTCAACCTGTTTCCCGATGGAGGCGTCAAAGTGTTCCTTCTTTTTCAGTACCCGGTTGAGCCCCGGAGACCCGACCTCCAGAATGTAGGAACCTTCCGTCGGATCCGCCTCATCCAGCTGGTCCGACAGGGGACGGGATACGGCCTCGCAGTCATCCAGAGACAGGCCGCCTTCCTTGTCCAGGAACACGCGCAGATACCAGGTCCCCGCCTCCTTGACGTACTCCACGTCCCATACGGTGCACCCCTGGGCCTCCGCCAGCGGCGCAGCCAGGGCAGCCGCTGTTTCCGTTACTTTCGACATGCCGGGCGCCTCCTTTGCCGGTCCGGAAATCTCGCTTATTGAACAAGAAAGAGCGGGGCGAACCCCACTCTTGTCAAACCACTAATCCTCAACGTATGCAAGTTTAGCACCTCCGGCCGGAAAAAGCAAGGCTTTTTTTCGGAAATCTCATGCTTTTTCGGTCATCCGACGTCTTTCGGGCAGGCTCGTTTAAACCTGCAGGGATATCGGAACGGCCGCGGCAGAGCCGCGCCGCGAGACGCGAAAATTCCACTTTTCATTGCAAAAGCACCTCTTCCCATGTTATAATTATTTTTGGAAATACAACTTCTTATTCGGCCGGAAGAAAGGCGCCTGCCCGGCTGCTCTTTTTTTCATAGGAAGGTGACCGTAAATTGAGGCAGATCCTTTGTCTTTCCCATATAGGCTGGCGCAACCGCCCAACCAGAACGCAGCAGCTGCTGTCCAGGCTGCCTCATACTTCCGTTTTGTTTTTTGAGCCTCCGACGGATCAAAACCATTTCAAGGGAAGGAAGGTCCGGCCCAATATCGTGGCCTATTCGCTGCCCCGGCTCATTAACATTGGGGCGGATACTGTCCCGATCGCCTCCCATAACTGCCGGCGTACCGCGGCTGTCATTGAGAAGGCCATGGCCCGGCACCGGTTCCGGGACCCCCTCCTCTGGTGCACCTCTCCCGAAGATGTCCGCCTGCTGGATTATCTCGGTTATCACGGTCTCGTATACGACTGTCAGAGATACTGGAACGACCTGCCGATCACCTGGGAGGGAGAGCTGGCTTCTTCCGCCGATCTCTGTTTCGCCGCTTCCGAGGGGCTCGTCGACCGGCTGTCTCCCTGCAATACGAACATCGTACTGCTCCCCAACGGCGTGAATCTCCCCCTGTTCCGGCGGGATAACACCCAGGAGCTTCCGTCCGATGTGGAAGACCTGAAAGGCCGGACGGTCCTCGGCTTCGTCGGGACTCTTTCCAACGATCTCATCATCGAGCCCGTTCTGAACTGCGCACAAGCTCATCCGGACTGGACTTTCCTGATGCTGGGTCCGATAACGGGGAGCAGCTGTCTGCATCAGCTGGAGCAGCAGGAGAATATCCGTATCCTGGGCCCCCGGCCGCTTCTGGAGATCCCGGACTACCTGAGCTGCTGCAGCGCCTGCTTCCTCCTTCTGCGCCGCGGGAACAGAGACAGCGATGTGGCGCCCGCCCGGCTCTACGAATACCTGGCCACCGGGAAGCCTGTCATCTCCATGATCTGGAGCGACCAGAAGGAACTTTTCCCGGACGTGGTGTACTATGCCCGCACCAGCAGTGATTTTCTGCTCCAGTGCCGGCGGGCCGTGAACGAAAAATCGGATATTCTCGTGCGGCGGCGCCGGGAATACGGAGAATCGGCAGCCTGGAGCGAGCGCTCGCGCGTGGTTGACCAGCTGCTGGACGACAACGGTTTCTGAACCACCGATAAGTATAAATCTGCTGACAGAAAGGAAAAAAACATGAAAAAAGTTGCCGTGATCATGGGGTCGGACTCCGATCTGGAGACCGTGAGCCCCTGCATGTCCCGTCTGGACTCGTTTTCCATCCCTTATGAAGTACGGATCATCTCCGCCCACCGGACGCCGGAACAGGCGGCCGAGTTTGCCGATCAGGCCGCCGGGCAGGGATTCGGCGTTCTGATCGCCGCCGCCGGAAAAGCCGCCCATCTGGCGGGCATCCTGGCGGCCCATACGACACTGCCCGTCATCGGCATTCCCATTAAGACTTCCATGATGGGCGGACTGGACAGCCTGCTGTCGGTCGTGCAGATGCCGAAAGGCGTGCCGGTGGCCTGCGTGGCCGTGGACGGAGCGGACAATGCCGCGATCCTGGCCGCCCAGATCCTGGCTCTGGAAGATCCAAAACTGTCCGAAGAGCTGGTCCGTTTCAAGGCGGACCAGACCAGCCAGATCCTGGAAAAAGACAGGGCGGTCCGGGAACAGTATTCCAAACTGTCCTGAGCCCTGTCTTCAGCAAACGGGAAGGAGGATTCAGGCGGCCTCCCGCCTGACAGCGCACCGGCGGCCGTTCCGGGACCGCGCTGAAATTTCTTATGAAAGACTCTCATTCCGAATCCTACGCCTCCGCGGGGGTGGACGTGACCGCCGGTTATGACGCGGTCAGCCGCATCACGTCTCAGGTGGAATCCACCTACACCCCGGGCGTCCTGGGGACCCTGGGCGGTTTCGGAGGCCTTTTCGCCCCGGACCTGACCGGCGTGGAACAGCCGGTGCTGGTGTCGGCCACGGACGGTGTCGGAACGAAACTGCGTCTGGCCTTTCTGCTGGACCGGCATGACACCGTGGGGATTGACTGTGTGGCCATGTGCGTCAACGACGTCATCTGCTCCGGCGCTCTTCCCCTGTTCTTCCTGGACTATCTGGCGGTCGGGAAGAACCGGCCGGAACGTGTCGAGGCCGTCGTATCCGGTATCGCCGAAGGCTGCCGGCAGTCCGGGTGCGCCCTGATCGGCGGTGAGACGGCGGAGATGCCCGGTTTCTACGGCCCGGACGAATATGATCTGGCCGGATTCACCGTCGGCCTGGCCGACCGGGACAAAATGATCGACGCCTCCGCTCTCGCCGAAGGCGACGTGCTCCTGGGCCTTGCCTCCTCCGGCGTCCACTCCAACGGTTTTTCCCTGATCCGCAAGATCTTTGATATCGACAGCAAAGGGGTTCAGGCTCTGAACGCCCGGTACCCCGAACTGGAAGACACGCTGGGTGAGACACTGCTGCGGCCTACGCGGATCTATGTCAATGCGGTCAGGACGCTTTTGCGGGAAGGGATCCGGGTTAAGGGCGCCAGCCACATTACCGGCGGCGGCCTGTATGAAAACGTGCCCCGGATGCTCCGGGACGATCTGGACGCCCGGATCTATAAGGATTCTTTCCCCGTCCCGCCTGTCTTCCGCCTGATCGCCCGGGAAGGGAATATCCCCGAGCGGGACATGTACAACACCTTCAATATGGGCATCGGACTGGTGCTGGCCGTCTCCGAAACCGACGCGGAGCGGGCGGCCGGACTGCTGTCCGATATCGGCGAACAGGTCTTCCGGATCGGAAGTCTGGTCCCCGGCAGCGGCGGAGTCGAGCTGGTATGAGCGGCGGAAAAAGAGTGGCTGTCCTCGTCTCCGGCGGGGGCACCAATCTTCAGGCCCTGATCGATGCCCGTGACGCCGGGCAGCTGGACGGCTGTGACCTGGCGGCGGTCATCTCGTCCCGGGACGACGCCTATGCTCTGCAGCGGGCTGATGCGGCCGGCATTTCTTCTTTCGTGGTCCCCAGAAAGGACTTTGAAACGAACCGGGACATGACGGCCGCCCTGACGGAGCAGCTCCGGTATCTGAATATCGACCTGGTGGTCCTGGCCGGATTCATGCATATTCTGACAGAAGAGATCATCGCCGCCTACCCGAACGCGATCATCAATGTCCACCCCTCTCTTATCCCCTCTTTCTGCGGCGCGGGTTTTTACGGACTGCATGTCCACGAGAGCGTGCTGGCCAGCGGGGTCAAAGTAACCGGGGCCACGGTGCACTTCGTCAACGAACAGCCGGATGCGGGCCCGATCATTCTGCAGAAGGCCGTCGATGTCCTGGAGGGCGATACACCTGAGATCCTGCAGCGCCGGGTCATGGAGCAGGCCGAATGGCAGCTGCTGCCCCGCGCCGTCGCCTTGTTCTGTCAGGACCGGCTGCGGGTGGACGGCCGGATCGTCCACATATTAGAAGATTAAGAAAGAAAGCTGGGAAGATCGTGAACAATCTGAACCTGTCCGCTCTCCTTCGGGGAAACCCCTATCCGGGGCGCGGCATCCTGCTGGGCAGATCACCCGACGGGCTCCGCTCGGTGGCGGTCTACTTCATTATGGGCCGCAGCGAAAACT
>JAJQAH010000101.1:18986-90784 GCA_021203885.1 Oscillospiraceae bacterium
CCCGACGGGCTCCGCTCGGTGGCGGTCTACTTCATTATGGGCCGCAGCGAAAACTCCCGCAACCGGATCTTTGAGCTGACGGAGGACGGGATCCGCACCCGGGCCTTCGACGAATCCAAAGTCACCGATCCCTCCCTGATTATTTATCATCCCGTGCGGACCGCGGGGGATGACACGATCATCACCAACGGCGACCAGACGGACACCGTCCGGGACGCCCTTCTGGAGGGCAAAGTCTTCGCTCAGGCGCTTCGGGAACGGACCTTTGAGCCCGACGGGCCGAACTTCACGCCCCGTATTTCCGGGCTCCTGCACCGGGACGGCAGCTACGCCCTGTCCATTATCAAAAGCGCCGACGGAGATCCCTCCTCCTGCCGACGTTTCTTCTTCGGATATCAGCCGTCCCTGGCGGGCCAGGGACATTTCATCCACACCTACAAGGGGGACGGAGACCCGCTTCCTTCATTCAGCGGGGAGCCGGAGCAGGTATCCGTCCCGGACGGCGACGCCATGGCGCTGGCAGACGGGATCTGGTCCGATCTGAACTTTGAAAACAAGGTTTCCCTGTTCGTACGGACCACGGATCTGGCCACCGGCGAGTCGGAGACCGTGCTGAAAAACAAGCTGGAAGGAGACTAGCGACTATGAAAGAACTGGAACTGAAATACGGATGTAATCCGAACCAGACACCCGCCCGCATTTTTATGACCGAGGGGGAACTGCCCGTCCAGGTGCTCAACGGCCGGCCCGGGTATATCAACTTCATGGACGCGCTGAACTCCTGGCAGCTGGTCAAGTCGCTGAAGAGGGCCACCGGTCTGTGTGCGGCCGCGTCCTTCAAGCATGTGTCCCCGGCGGGCGCCGCGCTGGGACTTCCTCTCAGCGAAACGGAGCAGCGTATCTACTTCACTCCGGGAGATCTGTCCCCCCAGGCCTGCGCGTACGCCAGGGCCCGCGGGGCCGACCGTCTGTGTTCTTACGGGGACTGGGCGGCCCTCAGCGACACCTGCGACGCCGATACCGCTTCTCTTCTGAAACTGGAGGTGTCCGACGGCATCATCGCGCCCGACTATACGCCGGAAGCGCTGGAGATCTTAAAGACGAAACGGAAAGGCGGCTACAACGTCATCCAGATCGATCCCCTCTACACCCCGAAATCCATAGAGCAGCGGGATATATACGGGATCCGCTTCGAGCAGAGGTACAATGATTATCTTATTCTGCCCGAGATCCTGGACAATATCGTCACGGAAAACAAGGACATGCCTCCGGAGGCCAGGCGGGACCTGCTGCTGGCCCTGATCACCTTAAAATACACCCAGTCCAACTCGGTATGCTACACCAAAGACGGGCAGACCATCGGCGTGGGCGCCGGGCAGCAGAGCCGGATCCACTGCACGCGTCTGGCCGGCAACAAGGCCGACACCTGGTGGCTCCGGCAGCACCCGAAGGTGCTGGACCTGCAGTTCGTGGACGATATCCGCCGGCCGGACCGGGACAACGCCATCGATATCTATATCTCCGACGAGCATGATGACATCCTGGCGGACGGTATCTGGCAGGAAACATTCAAGGTAAAACCGGAAGTACTGACCGATGAAGAGAAAAAAGAATGGATCAGCAAACTGGACAACGTGTGCCTGGGCTCCGACGCCTTCTTCCCCTTCGGGGATAATGTGGAGCGGGCCAGAAAGTCAGGCGTGAAATACATAGCCGAGGCGGGCGGCTCCATCCGGGACGATAATGTCATCGATGTCTGCAACAAGTACGGGATCGTCATGTCCTTTACCGGCGTACGGCTGTTCCACCACTGAGCAGCCGGCAGGAGGGTTATTATGAAAATCTTAGTCGTAGGCGGCGGCGGCCGGGAACACGCCATCTGCTGGAAACTGGCCCAGAACCCGCAGGTCACCGGCCTGTGGTGTGCACCGGGAAACGGGGGGATCGCGGAGATCGCTCAGTGTGTGGATATAGCGGCCACGGATGTGGACGCTATGGTGGCCTGGGCAAAAGAAAATGCCATGGATTTCGTGGTCGTTGCCCCTGATGATCCGCTGGCGCTGGGTATGGTGGACGCCATGGAGAATGCCGGTATCCCCGCATTCGGCCCCTCGGCGGAAGCCGCCGTTATCGAGGCATCCAAGATCTTCTCCAAGGATCTGATGGCCCGCTACGGTATCCCTTCCGCGCGCTGCCGGGTCTTTGAAGAGATGGATCCCGCTCTGGAGTATGTGCGGGAGCAGGGCGCTCCCATCGTGGTAAAAGCCGACGGTCTGGCGCTCGGCAAGGGCGTCGTCGTGGCGCAGAGCGTCGAGGAGGCCGAGTCGGCCGTCCGGTCCATGATGGCCGACAGGAAATTCGGAGACGCGGGGACGCGGGTGGTCATCGAGGAATGCATGACCGGGCCGGAAGTCACGGTACTGGCTTTCTGCGACGGGGAGCATCTGTCGTGCATGCCGTCCTGCCAGGATCATAAGAGAGCCCTCGACGGAAATCAGGGCCCCAATACGGGCGGCATGGGCGCGTTCTCGCCCTCGCCCAACTATACACCGGAAGTGGCCGAAGAATGTATGCGGACCATCTTCCTGCCGACGGTCGCCGCCATGAAAGCGGAAGGCCGTCCGTTCCGCGGCGTCCTGTACTTCGGTCTGATGCTGACGCCCGACGGTCCCAAAGTGGTGGAGTACAACGCCCGGTTCGGAGACCCGGAATGTCAGGTCGTGCTCTCCCTGCTGGACAGCGACCTTCTGGAGATCATGCAGGCCTGCCGCAGCGGCACCCTGGATCAGGTGGACATCCGGTGGCGGCCGGAAGCCGCCTGCTGCCTGGTCCTGGCTTCCGGCGGCTATCCCGGTTCCTATGAGAAGGGCTATCCCATCTCCGGTCTGGAACAGGCCGGAAGTTCCTCCGTCGTCTTTCACGCGGGCACTTGCCGGGCTGAGGCCGGACAGATCCTGACCAACGGCGGCCGTGTTCTGGGCGTCACGGCCACCGGCCCGACACTGGCCGAAGCCGTCGACACGGCGTATGCCGCCGCCGGCTGCATCGAGTTTCAGGATATGTTCTTCCGGCGCGATATCGGCCGGGTATAAGCTCAACGCGGTCAGAGTTCTTCTTTTGGGCCGCACCGGGGCGGATCTCCGGTGCAGCCCGTCTTTTTGCTTTTTCCGGCGGTCCGGCGGCCGGACACCAGAGATCATTTTGGAGGCAGACATAAATGGAAACCTATCAATTTGCCGTTCCCACCCTGTTCGGCCTGGAATCCGTCTGCGCGGGGGAAATGCGTCATCTGGGGCTTCAGAACGTGCATGCTGAAGACGGGCGCGTTTTCTGCACCGGTTCGGCACTGGATCTGGCGCGGCTGAACCTGAATCTGCGCACCGGGGAGCGGGTGCTGCTGGTCCTGGGCAGTTTCCACGCCTCCACCTTTGACGAACTGTTCGAGGGCACCCGGGCCCTTCCCTGGGAACAGTTGATTCCCGCGGACGGGGCCTTTCCCGTTCAGGGGCACAGTCTGAATTCCGACCTGCATTCCGTACCCGCCTGCCAGTCCATCGTGAAAAAAGCGGCCGCGCGGCGGCTGGGCAGCCGCTACGGCTTAGAGACTCTGCCGGAGACGGGTGCCCTGTATCAGATCCGGTTTTCCCTGATGAAAAACGAGGCGACTCTCATGCTGGACACCACCGGCCCCGGCCTCCACAAGCGCGGCTACCGGGCCCGAAGCGTCACGGCCCCTCTCCGGGAAACGCTGGCCGCCGGTATGGTCCTTCTGTCCCGTTACAGGGGCCGTGATCCCGTCTGCGACCCCTTCTGCGGCTCCGGAACGATCCCGATCGAGGCGGCCATGATCGCAAAAAACCAGGCACCCGGCCTGAACCGCTCCTTTCCCGCCCAAAACTGGGAAATCGCCGGGAAGGATCTGTGGCTCCAGGCAGCCCGGGAAGCGGCGGACCGGGAGTTTCACAACCAGTGGACCCTGTGGGGAGGAGATATCGATCCCCGGGCCGTCTCTCTGGCGCAGCATAATGCGGAACTGGCCGGCGTGGCGGATCTGATCACATTTCAGGTCAGAGACGCCGCCGATTTTAAAAGGCAGGAACCCTGCGGCCGCGTGATAACGAATCCCCCATACGGAAACCGCCTTCTGGAGGAAAACGAGACGGAGCAGCTGTATCGCTCTTTCGGCCGGGTCTGGCGGGAGATGCCGCCGGGGTGGCAGCTGTACCTTCTCTCTGGATACCCCGGATTCGAAGATGCCTTCGGCCGGAAGGCGCGGAAAAAACGAAAACTCTACAACGGCATGCTCCGCTGCGACCTGTTCTGTTACGGGTCCTAGGGAATTCGGTCCAGTCCACAGTACCGAAAACCCCCTTTTTTGTAAACGAATGATGAATTTTTTCATTTTTTTAAAAAAGGGGGTTGATTTTTTCTATGTTTCGGGTTATGATTGTAACTGAAATTAGCACTCTTGTAAAAAGAGTGCTAATAAAGGCAAAGTAAGTATTTTAAAAATAAAGGAGGAATTTTCATGAATCTGAAGCCTTTGGCTGACCGGGTCATCCTCAAAATGATGGAGGCCCAAGAAACCACGAAAGGTGGCTTAATTCTTACCGACTCTGCCCAGGAAAAACCCGAGGTGGGCGAAGTGATCTCGGTGGGTCCCGGCGGCAATGTGGACGGTAAAGAAATCGTTATGACTGTAAAACCCGGAGACAAGGTGATCGCCAGCAAATATGCAGGCACGGTCGTCAAAGTGGATGACGAGGAGTACACCATCGTCCGCCAGAACGACATCCTTGCCATCGTGGAGTAATCAAGGAGGTAATGTAAATGTCTAAGTTAATCTGCAACAGTGAAGAGGCGCGCAGCGCCCTGGAATCCGGCGTCAACCAGCTGGCTGACACCGTCAAGGTCACAATGGGCCCCAAGGGCCGCAATGTGGTCATCGACAAAAAATTCGGCACTCCGCTGGTCACCAATGACGGTGTGACCATTGCGAAAGAGATCGAGCTGGAGGATCCCTTTGAAAACATGGGCGCCCAGCTGGTCAAGGAAGTATCCACCAAAACCAACGATGTGGCCGGCGACGGCACCACCACCGCGACCCTGCTGGCTCAGGCCATCATCCGCGAGGGCCTGAAGAATCTGGCCGCCGGCGCGAATCCCATGGTCATGAAGAAAGGGATCAGCAAGGCTACGGAAGCCGCTGTCAAAGCGATCAAGAAGAACAGCCAGAAGGTGAACGGGACGGAAGATATCACCCGCGTCGGCACGGTATCGTCCGGAGATGAATTTATCGGTTCCCTGATCGCCGAGGCTATGGAAAAAGTTACGGCCGACGGCGTTATCACCGTGGAGGAATCCAAGACTGCCGAGACCTACAGCGAGGTCGTGGAAGGCATGCAGTTCGACCGGGGCTATATCACTCCCTACATGGTCACCGACACCGAGAAGATGGAGGCCGTGATGGATGATCCCCTGATCTTCATTACAGACAAGAAGATCTCCAGCATCCAGGAGATCCTGCCCCTGCTGGAGGCGGTGGTCCAGGCCGGCAAGAAACTGGTGATCATAGCGGAAGACGTGGAAGGCGACGCGCTGTCCAACCTGATCCTGAACAAACTCCGCGGCACGCTGAATGTCGTGGCTGTCAAGGCACCCGGCTTCGGTGACCGCCGCAAGGCCATGCTGGAAGATATCGCCATTCTGACCGGCGGCACCATGGTATCCTCCGATATGGGCATGGAACTGAAGGACACCACCATCGACATGCTCGGCACCGCCCGTCAGGTCAAGGTCCAGAAGGAACTGACCATTATCGTGGACGGCGGCGGCGATCCGGCCGCCATCCAGGCCAGAGTCAATCAGATGCGCAACGAGGCCGAGACCACCACTTCCGATTATGACCGGGAGAAGCTTCAGGAGCGCATCGCCAAAATGGCCGGCGGCGTAGCCGTCATCCGTGTGGGCGCCGCTACCGAGGCGGAAATGAAAGAAAAGAAGCTGCGCGTGGAGGATGCTCTGAACGCCACCCGCGCCGCGGTGGAAGAAGGTATCGTGGCCGGCGGCGGCACCGCATACGTCAATGCGATCCCCAGTGTGGAAGCTCTGCTGAAGAAGACCGACGGGGATGAGCGGACCGGCGTGCGCACGATCATCCAGGCCCTCTGCGAGCCGATAAAACAGATCGCAGCGAACGCGGGCGTCGACGGCTCCGTCGTGCTGGATCACGTGAAGAATTCCGACAAGATCGGCTATGGCTATGATGCCTATAACGAGGAATACTGTGATATGATCCCGGCCGGGATCGTGGATCCCACCAAGGTCACACGCTCCGCTCTGGAGAACGCCTCTTCCGTCGCTTCCCTGCTGCTGACCACAGAAGCTCTTGTGGCCGACAAGCCCGAGCCGCCGGCTCCGGTTGCCCCGGCTTCACCGGATATGGGCATGTATTAATCCTGTATTTCCTTTTCGGAAGGGAGCACCGCAAAGCGGTGCTCCCTTCCGTGCTTTTTCTCCCCTTATTTCCCGAAGCTCTCGGCGTTTTTTATGAACACTTTGTAAAAAGTTTTCTGCTTATATGTAAATATCACCGGGCAATATTGCATAATCTCAAACAAAGTGATACAATAATGCCGAGTTTCCGGCCCTTATGAAAGCAAACATTCCCCCGCTGACGCACATGCTGCACCGGCTGTTTCCGGTCAGCTGAAAAGAAAGCCTTTTTGACGCGGGTGAATCGCCTTCCCGGGCCGCAATCCCCACCATTCCCTGAGGAGGAACCGGTTTGGACCAAAATAATAACAATTCCCCGAAAAACCCGAATGACGATAAGAATAATAACAGGAGAAGAAGAATCACCGGTATCGTGACCATTGTCCTTTGGGCCCTGCTGTTGGCGCTTCTGATCAACTTCTGCACGGCCAACAATGAGTCATCCGAAAAGCCCACTATCCTCTACTCCAGTTTCCGTAACGCC
This sequence comes from Oscillospiraceae bacterium, assembly GCA_021203885.1. Classification (GTDB taxonomy): domain Bacteria; phylum Bacillota; class Clostridia; order Oscillospirales; family Oscillospiraceae; genus JAJPXI01. Next base: position 25,966 of record JAJQAH010000101.1, read on the forward strand.
GTTAACGAGGACGCTGTGGCAAAAGTGGATCTGGACACCGATGAATATGTCTTCACCCTGCGGGAAGGCTATACCATGGACGCCGAGGGAAATCTGGAATATACCGATCCGGATGAGTCTTCGACCATCGAAGTTGAAGCCGAGGAAGAAGTGTCCTACGCCACCACCCCGCCGGAGGGCGTGGATGACGACGAACTGATTCCCATGCTGGTAGAGCACAATGTGGAATTCGGCGGCATCCCGGCTGAGGAGACATCCTTCTTCCTGATCCTGCTGGAAAATTATATCTTGCCCATCGGCATCATGGTCGTCGCCATGCTGCTGATCTACCGCTTTGTCTTCCGCCGCATGGGCGGCGGCGGCATGGGCGGCATGGGCGGCGTCGGCAAATCGAATGCCAAAGTATACGTAGAGAAAAAGACCGGCGTGACCTTCAAGGACGTGGCCGGTCAGGACGAGGCGAAAGAGAGCCTGGAAGAGATCATCGATTTTCTCCACAACCCGCAGAAGTACACCGAGATCGGTGCAAAGCTTCCGAAAGGAGCCCTGCTGGTCGGTTCCCCCGGTACCGGCAAGACGTTGCTTGCACGGGCTGTGGCCGGTGAAGCCAATGTTCCTTTCTTCTCCATCAGCGGCTCTGACTTTGTGGAAATGTTCGTAGGCGTCGGTGCTTCCCGTGTGCGGGATCTGTTTAAAGAAGCCGCCAAGATGGCTCCCTGCATCATATTTATCGATGAGATCGATACCATCGGAAAATCCAGGGACAACCGCATGGGCGGAAACGACGAGCGTGAGCAGACACTGAACCAGCTCCTTGCCGAGCTGGACGGCTTCGACCCCACTAAGGGTGTCATCGTCCTGGCCGCAACGAACCGGCCGGAAGTGCTGGACAAAGCCCTTCTGCGTCCGGGCCGTTTTGACCGGCGCATTATCATCGACCGGCCCAATCTGGCCGGGCGTCTTGCCACTCTGCAGGTTCACACCCGGAACATCCATCTGGCGGAGGATGTCAACCTGCAGCGGATCGCGCAGGCTACAGCGGGCTGCGTCGGCGCAGATCTGGCCAACCTGGTCAATGAGGCGGCGCTGCGGGCCGTCCGGATGGGCCGGAAAGCCGTCAACCAAAATGACCTGCTGACCTCCTTTGAAGTGGTGATCGCCGGTACCGAAAAGAAAGGCACCGTTCTGACCGAAAAAGAAAAACGCCTGATCGCATACCATGAAGTGGGCCACGCTCTGGTCGCGGCGAAGCAGAAGAATGCCCAGCCTGTCAGCAAGATCACCATCGTGCCGCATACACAGGGTGCTCTGGGATATACCATGCAGCTGCCGGAAGAGGAAAAATTCCTGATGACCCGGGAGGACCTGCTGACCGAGATCCGCACTCTTCTGGCCGGCCGCGGCGCGGAGGAACTGGTCTTCAACACGCAGACGTCCGGCGCCGCCAACGATATCGAGCGCGCCACGGACGTGGCCCGGAAACTGGTCACCATGTACGGCATGAGCAAGCAGTTCGGCATGATGGGTCTGGCCACGGTCCAGAACGAGTATCTGGAAGGAAATATGGGCCTGAACTGCGCCCAGGATACCGCCGCCAAGATTGATTCCGAAGTGCAGGAGATCATCGAGACCTGCCACGAGGAAGCGAGAAACCTGCTGCGGGAAAACCGGGAAATGCTCGATAAGATCGCCGGTTATCTGCTGGAAAAAGAGACCATCACCGGCCAGGAGATGATGTGCATTCTGGACGGGAAAGATCCGGCTCTGGCCGATGACTATACGGACGATTCGCCGAAAATGGAGGAAAAGCGCCGGGATGCACTGAATTCCGATATGGAGCCTCCCGCCCGCCATGTACATATCACCAATGAAAAGCCCGTTCCCCATCCGGATTCGGAAGACAAGCCCGACAGCGGGCAGCCGCCGGAGGAGAAAAAAGACGACGACGGATCCGAGCCGCCGGCAGAGCAGAGCGGAACTGACGATAAGCCCGCGGATGATAAGCCCGGCGGCCAGTCTGACGAAGGCAATAAAGCCGAAAAGGCTTCTTTCGGCAACGAGGCGGAAGAGACCTGACCGGGATCCCCCTTCCGATACAAAGAATTTCTCCCGTGCCCCGCAGCGGGCCGGATAAATGAATCCACACGGGCTGCCTGTGGCCCTCCGCCATCAGGCAGCTCTTTTTTCGATCCCATCCTTTTGATATTGGCCTTTGATGTGATTTGGAGTTTTTTCGTTGAAAAAATGTGACTACACACTGATCAGATCCCGCCGCAGAAGCATCTCCGTGGAGATCACCCCGGATCTGACCGTACTGGTCCGGGCTCCGCTCCGCTGCCCCCTCTCCGAGATTAATGCATTCGTGGACAGACATCGGGAGTGGATCGCCCGGCATATGGACCGCCAGCGTCAGCATCTGGAAAATCATCCGGAACCTTCCGCCGAAAAGGAGCGTATCCTCCGGGAACGGGCGGCGGCCCTGATCCCCGCCCGGGTCGCTTTCTACGCCGGAAAAATGGGCCTGTCCCCGGCCGGCATATCCATCACCGGGGCGAAAACACGTTTCGGCAGCTGCAGCGGCAAGAACCGCCTCTCGTTTTCCTGGCGGCTGGCCGATTACCCCGATGAGGCAATCGACGCGGTCGTCGTCCACGAACTGGCCCACATCGTCCATAAAAACCACGGACCGGACTTCTATGCTCTGGTCGAATCCGTACTGCCCGACTACAGAGAACGAATCAAATTACTGAGCGACTAACAGAACAGGAGATGTACACATGGGTTTTTCCCTGCTGGCAGACGAGGTCTGCGACACCATATATGATCTGTCCGGATCCGCTCTGGCCGGACAGGGGATCCGTCTGTTGCTGGCGGATCTGGACAACACCCTGGTCCCTTATGGGGTCCCCCTGCCCACGCAGGATGTGATCTCATGGAACCGCTCTCTTTCGGAGGCCGGTGTCACGCTGTTTGTGCTCTCCAATAACCGGCACGCCGACCGGCCCCGTATTTTTTGCGATGCTCTGAACATCCCGTACCTGGCCCACGCGGGCAAGCCGAAAATAGGCGGTTTCCGCCGTGCAATGGCACAGATGGACGTTTCGAATACCCAGACCGCCATCGTGGGCGATCAGATCTTCACGGATATTCTGGGTGGACGGAGAGCGGACGTCATGGCGATCCTCGTCCGTCCGATCCGTCTGGCAGGCAACCCCGGCCGCTATCTGCGCTACTGGGTGGAATGGCCTTTCCGTCTTCTGTCGTCATTGAGGTGCAGATCATGAGCGCGCGTTTCGGACCCGCCGGCAACTGCGAGGCGTACCCGTATAAATCCTCTCTGGAGGCGCCCGCGTGGCTGGCCGAAATGGGCCTCGGGCTGTATGAGTACCAGTGCGGGCGGGGCGTCCATATCGGGGAAAAGACGGCGCGTCAGCTGGGAGAGAATGCCCGGGGCGCCGGCATCACGCTCTCGATCCACGGTCCCTATTTCATCAGCCTGTCCAATCCGTCGAAAGAGATGCTGGAAAAAAATATCGGATATGTTCTCGCCTCCTGCCGCGCCGCCGACTGGATGGGCGCCTCGAGAGTCGTGATTCACTCCGGCGCGGTCATGGGCCGGCCGCGGCGCGAAGCGCAGGATGTCTCCATGCGCTCTCTGAAAGAGATCCTGAAAGCCGTGGACGGGGAAGGCCTCGGACATATTTCTCTCTGCCCGGAAACCATGGGGAAGATCAATCAGCTGGGAGATCTGGACGAGGTGCTCGAACTGTGCTCCCTGGACGAGCGGCTGATCCCCACCGTGGACTTCGGCCATCTGTACGCCCGCAGCCTCGGGCAAGACGACGGGCCGGAAGCCATGGCCCGGATCCTGGACCGGCTGGCCCAGGCCCTTGGCGAGGAACGGGCCTCCGGTTTTCACTGTCATTTTTCCCGTATCGAATTTACGACGACCGGCGGTGAAAAGTGCCACCGCACCTTCGCCGATAACGGCGGGTTCGGCCCGGATCCGGAACCTCTCATGTCCGAACTGGCCCGCCGCGGCTGGAGCCCTTCCGTCATCTGTGAGAGCGCTGGGACCCAGGCGGAGGATGCTCTGACCATGCAGAACATGTACCGGTCCTTTTTGCAAAAGAAATGATCATAATTGACAAAACGCGGCATATCACACATTCGTGATATGCCGCGTTTTTTCTTTGTTGATCTTCGCTTTCTGATCTTATTCCTAATCTGCATCTGCAACACTGTACGCCCACAGAATCTTGATCTGGCTCTGCAGAACATCGAAGGGCCAGACTTTCGCGCTGTTTTCCGGGCTGTTGGAATCATTGACCGTAAACCCTTCATCGGTATATCCCGTTACGACGATGTAGTGCCCGCCGACGGTAAAATCACCGGGGCCCACATTGCAGATGATCGGCTTTCCTTCATCCAGCGCCTGCTTCATGGCCTCCTCCGTCAGTGACAGTGTTTCCGCCTTCAGCCCGAATTCACTGCATCCGGTCGACAACAGTCCCCAGCTGGTCCCGCCGTCCGAGAAATAACCGGCACTGTCGGCCCAGTCCGCAATATACAACGGTGTCATGTCGGGGTCATTCGTCAGATACAGCACCACCATGGACAGTGCCGTTGGGCCGCATCCGGCATACCCGATCAGGCCGCCTCCGTAAGGCTGATATCCCCACCGGCTGTCCCACTGGATCAGAAGCGGCACCGAATCCTGTTCTGCCTCCTCACTGAGATCGATCTCCCCCAGAGGGCGGGAAACATACTCCGGATAATGGTAGACGAAATCAATGGTCTGCGGGTAATCGGTCACTTCTTTCTGAAGCCGTGCCGGGTAAATCTCTCCGTCGTCGGAGAGGATGATATCCAGTTTCTCCTCATCCGTCAGCTCGTCGTCTTCCTGCTCCTCGGCCGGTTCTTCAGACGTCTCCTCAGCAGCCGGTTCCTCAGCTTTGTAAACCTCGCTCCTGGTGAGCCGGATCACTGCCGGGGAATCGGAATTCATCGTCTCCCCGGAAGCGGTATTCTGCCGGAAAATGAGCCAGCAGACCACAGCGCACACAATCAGGATCCCAACGATTATGCAGCTGACGCCGATCGAATTGAAAGCAAGGCGCCATTTTCGTCTGTGTCTCATGTTCCTCAGCCGGCTTTCTCTCTCCCCGGTTCTCTCCGCCGGGACGCTCTGTATGCCGCGCGGCAGTTCAAACAGGCAACCGGCTCACCGGTAGTGATGCCGGACCCCGCATGATGCCCTGCCGCAGGTTCTAAGTCAAATGATGCTTCGGCGTATTGGCACTGTCCCAGTAAGCCTGCTTCAGCATTTCAGCATATTCTTCGGCCAGGGGATTATCCTCGCCCTCATTCCAAAGGCAGACGATATGTTCATCCTGCCCAATCGGATATTTTTCCAGTTCCTCGCTTTGATACATTCGGGAAAATCCGGTGGACAATACATATCCCCGTCCCAGTTCGGCCTCCGTGTAAGCTGCCTCGCGCCCCTCACACATAATGATCTTGGACGGCTTCAGCCCGTACATGGCGGCTTCTTTTTTCGCTCTGAGCAGAGCTTCCGCGGAGGGCTCTCCCGGAAAGACATCGGAGATGAACGGCTCCGTGATAAAGTCCTCGTAAGTGGCATCTTTTTTTACTTTCGGATGTGTGGCGGAGATCATCAGCATAATGGGAACGCTCTTCAGTTCCATCATCTTGAACTTACTGATGTCCTGCACAAAGCGCGCATAGATCAGCACCACGTTCAGGTCGCGCTCTTCCAGTCTCTGAAGCAAAACGCTTGGACTCCCCCGGAGCGTTTCCACCACGCTTTCCGGATAAGCTTTCTCCAGACGATTCAGTGCCGTATTGATTGCGGTTCCGAAATTCATCCAGTTCTGATATCCTACCCGGAGAGATCCGCAGTGGGACGCATACCGGCTCTGGCACAGCTGCTTGAGCAGGGAATATTCCCGCATCTCCTTGGACCAGAACTCCTGCATCGTCTTTCCGCCATTGGTCAGCGCCACCGAGCGGCGGGTCCGGATAAAAAGGGGAAACCCCAAATCTTCTTCCAACCGGGAAATGTGCTGGCTGACCGCCTGCTGACTCATATAAAGTTCTTTCGCCGTGCTGGTAAAATTTAACGTATTTGCCAAAGAAAGGAAACAGCGTATACTTGTTTCTGTCAGCATTTGCGATTCACCTTTAAATTTTTTGTCTGCAAAGCCAAAACTCTCCTACAGTTACAGGCTTTCGTTTGTTTTCTTTTTTCGTCGAAGAAATGGAATCTCTCAGCGGCCGGCGCTGCTCAGCGCACGGCCGTGACCAGTTCCTCCTTGGACTTGTGCTCGGGCTCAGCGGGTTTGTCCCCTTTCCTGTATCCAAGTGCGATGGCGCAGACCGTCCGATATCCTTCCGGGATGTGCAGGCGTTCCTTCAGCGCCTGTCCCTCATCGCTCTCGAACATAAACAGGGAGGACGCAGTCACACAGGACGAAAGTCCCATCTCTTCCGCTGCGGCCACGACCAGGCCGGCGGCAATCCCGCAGTCCGTCTGTACATGAAAACTGGCATCCAGATCACCCGATACGAACAGGACCGTGGGCGCATGGTGCAGCGGCGAGTATCCCGGCGTGGACGCTTTTCTCCTTTGATCCTGGGAGCCCTCCAGCATGTGCTGACGGATCAGCTCCGCCATATGATCCAGAAGCTTCCGGTCCTGGACAACGCTGAAGTGATACCGCTGGTTGTTGTGGGCGGAAGGCGAAGTCGAAGCGATCTGTAAAAGAGTCTGCAGTTCCTCCTCGCTGATCTGCCGGTCGGGGTCAAGATTTCGAACGCTGCGGCGTTCCAGTAATTTCTCAACAGCTTGATTCTCCATAAAAATTACTCCTTCTAAGGCTTTGCGCCTGGATTTTTTGTTGTTAATCTAACAAGTAAGTATATTATACATTATCGGCACGGTTCCCGCAACCACAAAAATTACGGATTTGGCGATGCGGATACCCGTGCACAGAAAATCCGGTGTCTGACTGTCCGTACATGCCTGTTCCCAGCCCTATGGGGCACATGCTGCCGGCAACTGCAGACCTGTCATACCAGCCCAAGACTTTTCAGCAGATATAGCCAGAACGTAAAGGTAAACGCACTGCATATGGTCGTGATCATGACCGTACTGGCGCTGAGCGTCCCCTCGTGTCCCATGCTGCGGGCCATAGTGAAACAGGTCACGGTGGTGGGCGACCCCAGCATAATCAGAATCGCCACCAGCACATCTCCCCGGCAGCCCATCAGGATGGCCAGAGGCGTGAACGCGGCCACAAAAAGAATCAGTTTGAATACGCTGGACACCACTGCCGGTTTCAGACATTTCACGGACTGTTTCAGGTTGATCGAGGCGCCCAGGGCAATCAGGCCGAGAGGCGTGGCTGTCGCAGCGAACATGGAGACCGCGCTGGAGAAGAAAGTCGGCTCCGGGATCCTCAGCACGGACCACAAAAGCCCCACAACGACGCCTATGATAATCGGATTCGTTACGATTCCTTTCACAGCCTTGAGCAAAGTCTGACGGTTCAGCCGGCTGCCCGGGGTCATCAGCGTCAGCAGGATCACGGCCGCCACATTATAAAGCGGTACCGAGCCCAGGATAATCAGGGACAGGGGGCCCGTGGTTCCGTATATGTTCTGCATCAGCGCGGCGCCCAGCAGCGCTATGCTGCTCCGGTAACTGCTCTGTGTAAATTCCGCCCTCAGCGACTTGTCTTTCCAGAGAAATGACACGGCGAGGGCGATCAGGACCGACGCCAGCGAGACGCCCAGGCAGAACAGGACGACCCCGCCGTCCCAGGCGGAATAAAAATCGGACTCCGCGAGATCTTGAAAAAGCTGGACCGGCAGGGCCGCTTTGAATACGAAATCATTCAGTTTGCCGGCAAAATTATCGGAGAGCAGAGGTGTCTTATGGAGGGCGAACCCCAGTACCATCATCAGAAAAACAGGAACGGTAGCGTTCAGACTGAATACTAAATTTTCCGTATCTTTTCGCCTCTTCTCCCGTTAGCTTCTGATCTTCCGGTATTCGCTATGTCTGGAAAAAGCCGTCCCAAACGGCCTTTCTAATTAATTTTGCTCTGCCGCTTCTTCCTCATCCTGGCAGGCGGGATAATCCGTCCTGTCCCAGTCGTACGGAGCCATCCCGGTCAGTTCATTGTCCGTCAGTCCGAACAGACCGTCAGACAGGTCAACATGCCTGGACTGATCGTCCTCCGTCACGATATTCCAGAAGTGATCCTCTCCCCGCAGACTTCCCTGCACGATCACGCTTTCCACATTGGAAAGGTCGCACAGGAGCTGATAGGCAAGAGCCGCCCCCTCACTGTCAACAAGCTGGCCGTTCAGAGCCGCCCAGGCAGTGCCGGAGACATTCTCGTCCGTTTCCTCATTCTCCTGATGTTCCAGCCGCTCCTCCAGCAGATTGAACAGCGTCTGCGCCGATGGATCCCCGCCCCGGACCGTGTTCAGCAGTTCCTGCGCCATCTCCTGTGTCTGCCGGCTGCGCTCTGCCAGGATCTCCGTGTCCTCATCATAGGAAAAATCGATTTCCACAATCCGCTGGCTCCCGCTGTCCGGATAAAATGTAATGTTCATCTCCGGGAAGCCCTGTGCGGACGCGGGATCGCTGTAATAGGCTTCTTTTGCCAGGTCTTCAATATCACCGGCATCGCCGTCAAAGTAGTTCAGATAGAGAACGGCCTGATCCGAAAAGCCGGCCATCGCATCGGATAACTGCTGACGGATGGCGCTTCTCCCCGTGACGTCCACGATCTGCTCGGCCTGTTCCTGGGTGTGGCGGTAGGCGAAAGTCAGATCCACCTCATAATAGGTAACCAGGAGGGTATATTCCTGCTTGATATATTCCACCATATAGGCTCCGTAAGGATCCTCCTGTGTCACTTCCAGACAGGCCCGGGCCAGATCGTCGCCCACATCCCCCGTGTAATTGTACAGGTTGATCACGCCGCTGTCCACGCCCTGCTCGACCAGGTACAGCACGGAATTGACCAGTTCCTGATAATTCTCCACGCGCAGGGCGGAAGAGTTGTCATCGGCTGTGGAGACCGGCTCGTAGGTGGTCACCTGCTGGTAATCCCGGTCCAGAATGGAACCGCAGCCCGTCAGAATAAGGGCGGCCGTCAGCATTAATGCCGCAGCGGTTCTTTTCATCGGCTCTTCCCCCCTCCTCCTGTTTTCTCCCGGGGAACCGGGGCATCAATCCAGCAGACTGGTCTGGATCTCGCCCTTATCTTCCCCCTTCAGTAACGCGCCGACTGCCGGCAGGGTTTTCGCGCGATAGCGGCTGACGTTTTGGATCGGCGTCTCAGCCAGCGGGCGGGCCCATTCCACCTGACGCCTCGGTTTCAGCGACATGACCCGGACGCCCTGTGTGTTGCGGGATGTCTTCGGATTTAATACGGATGTGTTGAAAATGACGGCCCGTCCGTCTGTGGACGCGACGGCAACATCCGTATCTTCTTTCAGCAGCATCGCCGATACCAGGGGGCTCTTGTCACTGTAAGCCCCGGTCAGCCGCCGGCGGCGGGTCTGGGTCTTATAGGAGGAAAGCTCCACGCGGGCGGCCTTTCCGTTTTGAAAGAAGAACAGCAGATTCCCGCTGTAATCCCCGGCCAGGCAGGCCCAGACCGGCACCTCGTCCTCATCGAATCCCAGCTTGGTGGGCAGGTAATCCCCCAGAACGCTGGCTTTGCTGTCTTCGAAATCGCACAGCCGGGTCTTATAGCACTGCTGCCGGTTGGTAAAGACCAGAAGTTCCGCCGCGTTGCTTGTCTCCCACGACTGGGCCAGGCTGTCTCCCTCTTTATATTTCTGATCCGAGGACATACGGAGAGACTGAGGCGTGATCTTTTTCAGGTACCCTTCACGGGACAGAAACAGGAAAACAGGATAATCCGCAATGTCTTCCGGTTCCTCCGGCATCTCCGGTTCCACATCATAGAGAATCTCCGTACGGCGGGGAACGGCGTACTTTTTTTTGACCTGTGTCAGTTCCCTGACTATGATCTTTTTGATGCGTCTCGGGTGATCCACAATATCTTTCAGATCGGCGATCTCTTCTTCCAGAGACGAGGTCTCCTCCACCCGTTTCAGGATAAATTCCTTATTGATATTCCTCAGACGGATATCGGCCACATATTCCGCCTGGGCCTGGTCGATCCCGAACCCGATCATTAAATTCGGGACCACTTCGGCGTCTTCTTCGGTATCACGGATGATCTGGATCGCCCTGTCGATATCCAGCAGGATCTTTTTCAGGCCGAGGAGCAGATGAAGCTTCTCTTCCTGTTTTTTCATAATGTAATAGGTGCGGCGCCGGACGCTCTCCATGCGCCATGCCGTCCATTCCTCCAGGATCTGCCGGATCCCCAGCACCTGCGGCGTCCCGGCGATCAGAATATTAAAATTGCAGCCGAAGGAATCCTGAAGGGTCGTGGTTCGGAACAGCTTTGCCATCAGCTTCTCCGGGTCGGTCCCCCGTTTTAGATCGATCGCCAGCTTCAGCCCGGACAGATCCGTCTCGTCCCGCATATCCGAAATTTCCCTGATCTTCCCCGCTTTGATCAGCTCCGCCACTTTGTCGATGATCGCTTCCGTCGTGGTGGTATAGGGGATCTCATAGATTTCGATCAGATTGGACTTTTTATCATAGCGCCAGCGGCCCCTTATCTTCACCGACCCACGGCCGGTCTCGTAGATCTCGGCCATCTCGTCCCGGTCGTACAGCAGCTGTCCGCCGGTTGGGAAATCAGGCGCTTTCAGGATGGACAGCAGGTCACAGTTTGGGTCCTCCATATAGGCAATTTCCGCATCACACACTTCGCCCAGATTAAATCCGCACAGGTTGGATGCCATGCCCACGGCGATCCCCTGATTGGCCGAGACCAGCACATTCGGGAAGGTGGTCGGCAGAAGCGCCGGTTCTTTCGCGGAGCCGTCATAATTGTCCACAAAGTCTACCGTATCGAGATCGATATCGCCGAAGATCTCCCCGCAGATGGGATCCAGCCGTGCCTCGGTATACCTGGAGGCCGCCCATGCCATATCCCTGGAGTAGATCTTGCCGAAATTCCCCTTGGAATCCACGAACGGATGCAGAAGCGCACCATAGCCTTTGGAAAGCCGGACCATGGTATCATAGATCGCCGCGTCACCGTGGGGGTTCAGATGCATGGTCTGCCCCACGATATTCGCGCTCTTCGTCCGCGGGCCGCCCAGCAGTTTCATCTGGTACATCGTATACAGCAGTTTGCGGTGGGACGGCTTGAACCCGTCGATCTCCGGAATGGCCCTGGAGATGATCACGCTCATGGCATAGGGCATATAATTGACTTCCAGCGTCTCCGTAATCGGCTGCTCCAGCACTTCCGGCCGCAGGCCCATCACATCCGGATTATTTGCTTTTTTCCCGCTTCCTTCCGGGCTTTTTTTCTTTGGCAAATCGTTTCATTCCTCCTATTACAGCAGGTCTCAAAAAGGTGGTCAAGCACATTCAGGAAATATCCACCTGCTCCAGATACTGATACCCGAATTCCTCGATATGTTCCTTGCGCCCCTGAAGATTTTCCCCCAGCAGCAGGTCAAAGATCATGGCCGTATGTTCGGCATCTTCCGGCATCACCTTGATCAGACGCCGGGTCTCCGGGTTCATGGTGGTCAGCCACATCATTTCCGGATCATTCTCGCCCAGTCCCTTGGAGCGGTTAATGGTGACCTTTTTCCCCGCCAGCTCTCCGTTCACGATGTCATTTTTTTCCTTGTCGGAATAGGCGAACCAGGTCTTATCCTTGTATATGATCTCGTACAGGGGCGATTCCGCAATATAGACAAATCCTTTTTCGATCAGGGCAGGTGTCAGACGATACAGCATGGTCAGGATCAGTGTCCGGATCTGGAACCCGTCCACATCGGCATCCGTACAGATGATGACCTTGCTCCACCTGAGATTTTCCAGGTCGAAGGCCGCCAGGTCCTTCCCTCTTTTTTCACTGACCGCGACCCCGCATCCCAGCACCCGTATCAGATCTGTAATGATCTCGCTCTTGAAAATCCGGGCATAGTCAGCTTTCAGGCAGTTGAGGATCTTTCCCCGTACCGGCATGATCCCCTGGAACTCGGCGTCCCGGGAAAGTTTCACGCTGCCGAGAGCGGAGTCTCCTTCCACGATATACAATTCTCTGCGGGCCACTTCCCGCGTACGGCAGTCGACAAACTTTTGAACACGGTTGGAGATATCGGTATTCCCGGTCAGCTTCTTTTTGATATTCAGCCGGGTCTTCTCCGCGGTTTCCCTAGATCGCTTGTTGATCAGCACCTGTTCGCCGATCTTCTGGGCGTCGGCCGGGTTCTCGATGAAATAGACCTCCATCTGGCTTTTGACGAAGTCGGTCATGGCCTCCTGGATAAACTTGTTGTTGATCGCTTTTTTGGTCTGGTTTTCGTAAGATGTCCGTGTGGAGAAGTTGTTGGTCACCAGGATCAGACAGTCCTGGATATCATTCCACGTCAGCTTACTCTCGTTTTTCTGATATTTCCCCTGTTGCTTCAGATAGGAATCGATGGCCGAGACCATAGCGGAGCGCACCGCCTTGTCCGGACTGCCGCCATGTTCCAGCCATGAGGAGTTATGATAGTGCTCGATTGCCTGCACGCGGTTTGAAAAACACATGGCCAGCGAGAGCCTGACTTTATACTCCGGTTTGTCCGGCCGGTCACGTCCCTGCCTTTCCGTCTGCCAGAACACCGGCTGTGTCAGGCTCTCCTCTCCGGCCAGCTCGGCCACGTAATCTTCGATGCCGTTTTCATAATAAAAGACGGTGTTTTCAAATCTGCCGCCGGCCACCTCGTTCCGTAATTTAAACGTCACCCCGGCATTGACCACCGCCTGTTTCTTCATTACATCCAGATAATATTCCAGGGGAATATCGATATCCGTAAAGACCTGCAGATCCGGTTTCCAGTGAAAAACCGAGCCGGTCCGTTTCCCCCGGTCGGTCGGCTCCTTTTGAAGGCCCCCTACGTTTTCTCCGTTTTCAAAATGCAGCGTATATTTAAACCCGTCCCTGTGGATCTCCGCGTCAAAATATTCGCTGGCATACTGCGTCGCGCAGGCGCCCAGTCCGTTCAGCCCCAGCGAATATTCATAGTCGCCTTCTTCTCCATCGCCGTACTTTCCGCCGGCGTATAATTCACAGAAAACCAGTTCCCAGTTGTATTTTCCTTCTTTCTCATTCCAGTCCACCGGACAGCCCCGTCCATGATCCTCGACCTGAATGGAATGATCCAGAAAACGGGTCAGCGTGATCTCATTGCCGAATCCCTCCCGCGCCTCGTCGATGGCATTGGACAGGATCTCGAATACGGCATGCTGACACCCTTCCAGTCCGTCGGAGCCGAAAATAACACCCGGGCGTTTGCGTACCCGCTCGGCCCCTTTCAGCGAATAGATAGATTCATTCCCATAGTTTTTTTTAGGCATAGCATATCCTCGCTTCTGTGATTATGCAGATCCTGCAGATTTCCTGCAAATCTGCACAATTATTTTAACATAATTTTGCTAAATATACAATGCCTGTGCCGCGCCCGGCCCGGCTCGGGGCGTGTAGCAGCACGACCATCCAAAGCCCGCGTCCGCAGGCTCAATACTCTTTCCGCAAATTAATCAATTATTTGTTGATTTTTCTGTTGACAATTCTTATCAGTTGATTTATACTTTAGTTGCGCCAAAATCTGAACCCCGTCAGCGAAAATCCTCCCGGACTGCCCGGAGGGTAAGCCGGATTACATGAGAGGAGTGTGGTTTTCTTGGAAAACACAGAAAAAGATGTGATCCCCATTCTCTCTTCGAAGGGAGAAGATCTTCCCTCAGTGTTTCAGATTCCCCGCTTTAAGGACGCGAATGTCCTTGGGAAGAAACTGTCCGAGGCCAGGAAGCTGCGCGGTATGAGTCAAAAAGACGTGGCCGCATCCATGAAAAATTACGGAAATCCTCTTACGGCCGCCGCAGTCAGCCGCTGGGAAAAAGGAGATACGCAGCCCAGCGCCCTTCAATTTCTTGCGCTATGTGATATCCTTCAAATCGGGGATGCCCAGAGCTTTTTCACGGGCCGTGTGCCGGAACCGCCGGAATATTCCCCGGATCTGGACGCAAAGGGGCAGAATCTTCTTCGGTCTGTTAAGGATGCGCTGATCGCATCCGGCCAGTATCGTCCGAAAGGGAAACCAAGCGGGAAAGGCGTCGCGGAGGAGGCGGAAACAAGGATCGTACGGATCAATTCCAACCTGGCTTCCGCCGGTCTCGGCAATATGCTTGACGACGACCAGTATGAGGAACTGGAAGTCGCCGTTTCGCAGATTCCGGAGAGAACGGACTTTGGGATCCGCATCGCCGGGGACAGTATGGAACCGTACTACAAAGACGGTCAGATCGTCTGGATCGAGCAGTGCCGGGAACTCCGCCCGGGCGAAGTCGGTATCTTCATTCTGGACGGTGAGGGGTATATCAAGCAATACCGGGAATCCCGGCCGGATGAGGATGAGCGGGAGCGTTACATATATGACGGTGTGGTTCATCCGAAGATATCGCTGGTGTCATTCAATGCAAAATATGCGCCCATACAGATCACGTCTCCGGATTTTGAGATTGTCGGACGGGTCCTGAATTAGAAGTACGCTCTACGGAGCTTCGGAACGAAAACCCGCTCTGGAGGGATACACGTTGAGAACGATTCTGCACTGTGATTTGAATAACTTCTATGCCTCCGTAGAATGTATGCTCAACCCCTCTATCCGGGATTGTCCTGTGGCGGTATGCGGTTCTGTCGAGGAGAGACACGGGATCGTTCTGGCAAAGAACTATAAGGCGAAAGCCTTCGATATTAAGACCGGAGATGCGGTATGGCAGGCGAAGCAGAAATGCCGGAATCTGGTCATCGTCCCGCCTCATTATGAGGAATATATCAGATATTCAAAACTCGCCAAAAGCATTTACGGCCGGTTCACCGATCTGGTCGAGCCATACGGGATGGATGAATGCTGGCTCGACATAAGCGGAACCGAAAAACTCCTGGGTCCCCCTGAGAATGTGGCCGACCAAATCCGGGAGATCATCAAATTTGAACTGGGCATCACCGCCTCCGTAGGCGTTTCTTTTAATAAGATCTTTGCGAAACTGGGTTCGGATATGAAAAAGCCGGATGCGGTGACCGTCATTTCGCAGTCTGAATTTCAAAAGAAAATATGGGGTCTCCCGGCTTCCGATCTGCTGGGCGTCGGAAGAGCGACAAAGCGAATCCTGGACAGGTACGGTATTCATACCATCGGGGAACTTGCGCGGGCGGATCCGGGCCTGCTGCAGAGGATCCTTGGTAAAAACGGCGTGGCTCTCTGGTCTTACGCCAGCGGATATGATGCCTCCCCCGTTTTGAACGCCGGCTTTGTCTCCCCCGTAAAAAGCGTGGGGCACGGGGTCACGACCGTCGCAGATTTGGAAAACAATGAGCAGGTGTGGTCGGTCTTTCTGGACCTGACGCAGGAAATCGGCCACAAGCTGCGGCTCCATCAGAAATGCGCAACCGGGACGGCCATCCACATCCGGGACAACACGCTTTCCTCGAAACAGTGGCAGACAAGCACCTGTATTCCGACACAGTCCCCCATGCTCCTCGCCAAAACGGCGTTTGAGCTTTTTAAGAAAAAATACCCGTGGAATACCCCGATCCGTTCTGTGACGATTCAGGCGATCAATCTGGTTCCGCAGGATACGCCATATCAGTTAAATATGTCTGTTGACACGGAAAAGATCGACAAAATCGAAAAACTGGAAGACTGTGTCGAGGAGATCCGGGACCGCTTCGGGGAAAATTCGATCAGAAATGCGGTGCTGTGCCAGCACTCGAAATTCCCCTCGGTCCGCCCGGAAATTACAATGCCGACGGGCATGATATAGAGGACCGGCGGCGCGGGATTGTATATCCAGCTCCAATTAGGAAGTGAGAACAGTGGAAAAGCCGGAAAGAGAACAGCGTAACCCGTCGCGAAAAGCAGCGGGCGGCATGACCCGGGAAAGCCAGCGCATAAAGGTATATGTGAAGGTCAATGCCGATCATAACAGTGACGGCACGTGCAGTCCAAAAACGATCACCTTCGAAGACGGGGAAAAATATGAGATAGACCGGGTATGTTCCTGCTGCCGGGCCGCATCGACCAGAGCCGGCGGGATCGGGATCAGATATACGATCCGTGTGCGCGGCACGGAAACCTACCTTTTCGACGAAGAAAACGGAAAGTGGTTTGTTGAGGGAAAAAAAGAGGCCTGTATACGTTAGGAGCTTCATGCAGGGGAGGGAAGCAGAATGTCCGGATGGTCAATCGTCCTAATACTTGTCATCATTGTCCTGGCAGTGGACGCCATCATTGCGAGCCGCATCTGGGCCATTGTCATCGGTGTCCTTGTTGCCGCGGCACTGGCAGCGTACATCATATATAAGGTAAGAAGCAGAAGAATCCTTTCCCGGCAAATCCAGGCGGCAAAACTGGACATATATCTTTTCAGGCTCGCCTGTGTGGTATATAAAGGTGTCTTCGGATCCGAATATACAGAGAAAAAAAGTCAGGCAAAAGAACTGCAAGATATTTTGTATGAGGATGAAGAAGATTATTAACCCCGCTCATGGGCTGAGATCCTGCAGGGGACCTCAACCCCCGGAACCGGGCAGGGCAAGGAAACAGGCACAAAAAGCCTCTGAGATTAGTTCTCAGAGGCTTTCTTTTGGGCTTATATGGTTTTCAGTTTTTTCTGCCTGAATCAAAAAATTGCTTTCCTTCATGCGGGAAATTCGCTGAAAAACTGCCGGATCTTCTCCTCGGACACACCGCAGGATCCCTGAAAAAGGTGAGCGGACCCGCCCCCTTTTGCTTCGAGAGCGGTACGGATCCGTTCCGACTGTGCGGAAAGATCTGTCTGCTCGCCGGCAATGGCAAATATATATCCGCCGTCATTCCCGCCGGAAAAAGCAGCCGCGACACCTGTCGTCTTTTCTGCCGCAGCGTTGCTCAATCTCCGCAGCTGGTCCATGGTAAAATCCGGCTGGAAGAAGACCAGGTTTCGGTCTGTCGGTTCGATGGATCCGGCCAGGACGTCAATCAGGCGGTCCGCAGCGGCCCGGCAGGCCCTGTCCAGATCTTCCTTTTCGTTCATTACCCGCTGCACA
The DNA here is from genome assembly GCA_021203885.1 of Oscillospiraceae bacterium. Taxonomy (GTDB): domain Bacteria; phylum Bacillota; class Clostridia; order Oscillospirales; family Oscillospiraceae; genus JAJPXI01. The sequence continues at coordinate 43,248 of JAJQAH010000101.1, forward strand.
GCCGGTATCAGCTCCTGCTGTTTCGCAGACAGCAGACGGGACAGCCCGGCCGTTGTACGCAGCCGGTCCCCGTAATCCTCTATGGCGGCGCAGCCCGCCAGCATATGTATCCGGATCCCGCCGCGGTGTTTTTCGCTGTCCAGTATTTTGATCAGCCCCACCTGGCCCGTGCTTTTTATATGCGGGGCACAGCAGGCGCAGCAGTCACAGTCCTGAATGATGACGATGCGGATCGGGCCGGTCAGCTCTTTCTTGCTGCGGTAATCGAGCTGTTCTCCCGGTTCGAGATACCGCGCCGTCACTGGGCGGTCTTCCCAGATCACCCTGTTCGCGCGGTCCTCCGCATCGGCCACTTCTTCCGGCGTTAAGTTGCGGTCAAAATCCACCGTCACGCCGTCCCGACCCATATGAAATCCCACATTGTTGCAGCCATAAAGGCCGTGAACCACGCCGGAAAGTATATGCTCTCCGGAATGGAGCTGCATGTTGGTAAAGCGGAAATCCCAGTCCAGCGCGCCTCTGACGGTGCTTCCGGGCTCCAGGGGCATATCGGTCCTGTGCCGGACCTCATCTCCCTTCAGCTGCGTATCCAGCACCTGCGCCGGGCCGATGGATCCCCGGTCTCCGCTCTGGCCGCCGCCTTCCGGGAAGAAGGCTGTCTGATCCAGCGTGATCCAGAACTCCTGCCCGTCAGGAGCACAATCCGTCACCCGCGCCTCGAATTCCCGCAGAAAGCTGTCTTCTTCGTACAGCCGTTTTGTCATGATTCACCGAGCACGATCGTCAGTGTCAGAGTCTGATCTCCCCGCAGGATCGTCAGTTCCAGGACACCGCCCACGCCCGCCCGGTTTCTGGCGGATGTCAGCTGGTCGAGGGTGGTCGTCTGCTGCCCGTTTGCTTCCAGAATGATATCCCCTGTCCGGACTCCGGCCTCCTGCGCAGGGCTGCCGGCAGTAACGGCTTCCACGGCGATCCCTCCGTCGATCCCGAGCAGTTCCGATTCGCTTTCAGTCAGTTCATAGCAGGTAATCCCGATCGACGGCCGGATTATACTGCCGCTGGAAATAAGACTTTCCCCGACCTCCTTGACCACACTGGAAGGAATGGCGAATCCGAGTCCTTCCAGTGTCTCCACGGAGGACTCCATCTTCACGTTGGTGATCCCGATGACCTGTCCGCTGGAATTAAGCAGGGCGCCGCCGGAGTTTCCGGAATTCAGCGCCGCGCTGGTCTGGATCAGCTTCATGGAATAGCCGTTGACGGAGATCCTTCTGTCCACAGCGGAAACGATCCCGTCTGTCATGGTCCCGTAGAGCCCGGATCCCATCGGGTTGCCGATCGCCAGAACGGAATCCCCCACCTGGACCAGTTCAGAATCTCCGAATTCGGCCGCGGGCAGGCCGGTTCCGGAAATCTTCAGGACAGCCAGATCGGTTTCGTTGTCGTATCCCACCAGTGTGGATTCATACCGTTCGCCGCTGGACAGGGTCGTCCATGCGGAGGAGCATCCTGAAATCAGGTGGCTGTTGGTCATCAGGTATCCGTCCTCGGTCAGGATGACGCCCGTACCGGAGTACCGTGCTGTATCGTCGGCCGTTTCGATATAAACGATGGACGGTAAGACCTGATCATAGATCTCTCCGGCCGACAGGGTCTCTCCCGGTTCATTCAGTTCCAGTCGGAAATTTTCATCCAGCGGGCCGGCGGTAATCGAAGGTTCGGTTTCCTCCTCCACCTCGTCCCCGAATTCGCTGAAATAATCGCTGTAGTCCCAGTCGTCATCCTCCCCGACGTCATCATCAAACGCGGTAATACTCTCCGTGGCGGTGAAATACATGTCCCAGCCGCTGACACGCACACCGACCAGGCATACAAGAAGTACTAGAATCCCGGCGGAAAAGATCGCCAGCGGTACGATCCCGCGCGTGCCGAACCGGGGCCTGGGCATGGATCTTCTGGCGGATCTCTGTGAAAAATCCGCGTCTGATTTTTTATAAGGCTCCGCCGGTGTGGGGGAACGGTAAAAATCCGATTGCATGTTTCCAAGCTCCTTTTCAGAGGAAAGATCAAACTTTTGTCAGCGTAAACGTAAACTCCGTCCATCCGTTTTCGCTGGTAACGGTGATGTTTTCTTTATGGTTGTCCAGAATGGTCTTGACGATATACAGTCCCAGTCCCACTCCGTCCCGGTCCACGCTCCGGGAGTGGTCCGTTTTGTGGAACCGGTCAAAGATCATGGGCAGCTCGTCTTCCGGGATCGTCGCCCCTTCATCGCCCACACTGACGGTGGCCTTGATCCCTTTCCCGGGTGATATGATAATGCGCAGCTGCCCGCCTTCTTTGGCAAATTTAATGGCGTTCTCCAAGATGTTATATCCCACCTGCGTGATGTCATCGACCTCTCCCCAGACCATCAGGGGTTCTTCCGGGAACTGGGCGTCCACCTGCAGGTTTTTGGCGGTGATCTTCGACTCCAGGCTCACTAAGACCCGTGCCATGACCTCCGTGATATCAAAAGGTTTCTGAGCCGTCACAGTCTCCGTCGTCTGCAGCCGGGAAATATCCAGCATCCTGCGGACCAGCCTGGACATACGCTGGGTCTCGGATGAGATCGTCCGCAGTGCCTCCTCCTGCCGTTCAGGCGGAATCGTTCCGTCCAGAATCCCGTCGGCATAACCCGAGATGGTCGTCATAGGCGTCTTCAGCTCGTGAGAAATATTGGCGACAAACTCGCTCCGCCTGGTCTCGCTGGCATCCAGTGCCTCTGCCATGGCGTTAAATGAATCGGCCAGCTGGCCGATCTCATCACGCCGGCCGCGGTTGTCCACCCGGACGTCAAATTCCCCGTGGGCAAACTTCCGGGTGGCCTGCACCATTTCCTGTAACGGGCGGCTCTGATGAATCGCCATGAAGGAACTGATAATGAAGGCGATCAAAATCACAATCACCGTCGTGAAAATGAACAGGGCAAGCAACGGCCGCCACAGGTTCAGCTGGTCCCCTGTGGACATACCGACAAAAACCAGCAGAGCTGGTAATTCCGCGTCGGCTCCGAGCGGGACATTCACCGTGGCCCCGAATACGTAGCTTCTGTCAGACAGGATCCCCAAAGTATCCAGCCCGGAGTAGGACCCGTTTTCCAACACCTGTTCCGCCGTCCCACCGGGCACTTCCCGGCCGACCAGTTCGATGTCGGATGCCGTGACGATCACGCCTTCCGTCGATGTAATCAGAACCGTGGTGTCGGTCATGCGCCCGATGGACACTATATAAGCCTGAAAAGCCGGATTTTGAACTGAGATGCCCTGACTGATCGCCTCTTCGGTAAATTCCGAAATAAACCCGACGTTCCGTTCCACGGTTCCCCGGTTCTCACTGATCATCTGCCGGTAAGACAGCAGCGCAAATGCGCCCCCGAGCAGAATGAAAGACAACAGGATCACGGCCATCATAACCAGGAACTGTCTATGCCACATGGATTTCATAAGAAAATTTCAGCGCCGGAGCCCACCGCTTTTAGTCGGTGAAAGGAGCACTGTCAGACGGTGTTTCGCGCCTGAAACCTCAACCTTCGCAGAAAAATAATGTTTTGCCGGCCCCGGCGGCCTCAGCCGCCTGCAGCAGAAGCTTCCGTTTTTTAGAGAATCTGCGTTTCCTCTGCTGCCTCAGCGGGCATGAAAGCGCATCGCCTTCAGAAAGCGGGCGTCTACTCCTCAGCTTCCGACTCGGGAGAGACCTCGAATTTATAGCCCACGCCCCAGACTGTTTTCAGCCGCCACTGGTCACTGGCGCCTTCGAGCTTTTCGCGCAGACGTTTCACATGTACGTCAACCGTGCGCGAATCCCCGAAATAATCGAATCCCCACACCTCATCCAACAGCTGATTGCGGGTGAACACCCGGTTCGGGGAGGAAGCGAGATGATACAGCAGTTCCAGTTCCTTTGGGGGTGTATCCACACGTTTACCCTTCACGATCAGTTCGTAGGAATCCAGATTGATGGACAGGTTGTCGAAATTCAGGCACTGCCCCGCCCCCTCGTCCGCATTGAATCTGCGCAGGACGGCATGGATCCGCGCCAGCACCTCCTTCATCTGGAACGGCTTTATGATATAGTCATCGGCCCCCATTTCCAGGCCCGTGACCCTGTCTTCCACCTCGCCCTTGGCCGTAAGCATAATGACCGGCGTTTTCCCCTCTTCCCGGATCTTTTTGCAGACTTCCCATCCGTCCATGGATGGCAGCATCAGGTCCAGCAGCACCAGGTCGGGCTTCAGTGACTGAAACATCTCCAGTCCCTTTTCACCGTCGTCCGCCACCGCCGTCTCAAAGCCTTCCTTTTCCAAATACAGCTGGAGCAGTTCGGCGATATTTCCGTCATCTTCTATAATCAATACTTTGCGCGCCATTAAAATCGCTCCTTTCAGATCCGTCCCGGAAGGTTTTGTCCTCCCAAATATCCTTGATTTTTCCGTCGTACCTTTCGGGAAAAATGAAATTTTCAGAAATTCAATACCAGCCCTGTCCGCAGCGGGAAAAATCTTTCCGGGCAGGTCTGCCTAAGCAGGGAAAACGCGGGAATCCCGGTACAGTGTCCCGTATACACCCGTTCCACTCCCAGCTCCCCGGTCAGACGGCGGGCCAGCGCCTCAACTTCTTCCGGAGCCGGCTCCATCGTTTCAACCCCGCCCGGGCCCATCAGGTGGAGTCCTCCGATCAGCGCATGGACTTTCCGGCCGGGAAAGGAATCCAGGATCCCCTCTACAATATCGTCTGCGCCTGCGTGGCAGCAGGAGTTCATGACCACCAGCGTTCCGTCCTCCCGCTCGGCCACGAGGGACTGTTCGTGATACAGCCCGTCCGGCACCAAATAGAGGCCCGGCCCCAGTTCCCGGATTCCGTCCGCGCTGTCAAACCGGCCGGCATATTCCTCTTTCAGCTCTGCACACAGGCCGATATATTTTCCTTTCGGGTTCCGGTGTTCGTCCAGAACGCCCCTGCGTGCCAGGATCTTCAGTTCCGGCCGGATCCGGAGCAGAGGCAGAAACCCGTCCCCGTGATCATAATGGCCGTGAGAAAGCACCGCCGTCGGAACGCTTTGAACCGGGATGTTCAGCGTGTCCGCATTTTTCAGAAAATCGCCCGACTGCCCCGCGTCCAGCAGCACACTGCCGCCGGGATGATCCACGAACAGGGAGAGGCCGTGCTCGCAGCAAAGCGGCGGCGATCCGGCATTTTCGATCAGAACCGTGACCTTCATCTACTGCGGCACCCTGAGACGCTGCTCCGTGATTTCTTTCAGAGCCGAAACAAGTCCGTCCACTTCCTCCCGGCTGGTCTCCGGAGAGAAGGAGAGACGAAGGGCCCCCTGTGTCACCGGCCCGGGAAGTCCCAGAGCGGCGAAAACATGGCTCGGCTTTCCCTTGTGGCAGGCCGAGCCGTTCGCCACGCAGAAGCCCCGGCTGTCCAGATCGTTCATCACCATCTGGCTGGGATATCCGGGCAGGGAAAACGAACAGATATGAGGCGCGTCCCCTCTGCTGATGATGACCAGGCCGGGGATTTCTTCCTGAAGCCGGTTCAGGGCATACTCTTTCACGGCCGCCACGTCCTCCATTTTTTGCAGATCGCACTCCCGGCATGCGGCGGCAAAGGCGGCCGCCTGCGCGGTGGCCTCCGTGCCCGGGCGGTGGCCGTCTTCCTGCCCCCCGCCGAAGAGCAGAGGACGGAACCGGTTCTGCCGTTCTTTTTTGACATAGAGCGCCCCCACACCTTTCGGGGCCCCTATCTTATGTCCGCTGACGGTCAGCAGATCCACGCCCAGTTTTCCGGGAGACATGGGTACGTGTCCCAGCGCCTGAACGGCATCGGTGTGAAAGATCAGATCCGGGTTCTTTTCTTTGGCCAGTCCGGCGCAGTCCGCCACCGGCAGGATCGTGCCCAGCTCGTTGTTGACCAGCATCATGGAGACCAGCACGGTATCCTCCCGCAGCGCACCGGCAAAATCCTGAACGCTGATGCGTCCCTCCCGGTCCGGCTGCAGGTAGGTCACGCTGAACCCCTCCCGCTCCAGCTGGCGGGCGGATTCCAGCACAGCCGCGTGTTCTATTGCCGTGGTGATGATGTGCCTGCCCTGCCTCTCCATGGCCCGGGCTGCTCCGAACAGCGCCCAGTTATCTCCCTCGGTGCCTCCGGAAGTAAAGAAGATCTCCTCCGGTCGGCAGCCGACCGCATCCGCCACGTCGGCGCGCCACCCTTTCAGCGCGGCGGCGGCATCCCGGCCCAGGGAATATCCGGCTGACGGGTTTCCGAAATTTCCCGTCATTACCTCCATGGCCGCACGGGCCGCCGAGTCCCTGACCGGAGTGGTGGCTGCATAGTCAAAGTAGCCCGGCATTAGTTCATGCGCTGAAGGATCGCAGCTAAAAATTCATCTGTGGATACGGTGCGGGCCGCGGTTTTTCCTTCCCACAGGCCGGCCAGGTCCTTCGTCATGGTCCCCTCCTGGATCACGTCAAGCGTGCATTTTTCCAGGCGGTCGGCGAAATCCTGCAGCTCCTGGATCCCGTCGAGTTCCCCTCTTTTTCTCAGCGCCCCGGTCCATGCGAACAGGGTCGCCACGGGGTTGGTGGACGGTGTCTCCCCCTGCTGATACCGATAATAATGCTTCGTGACCGTTCCGTGCGCCGCTTCATATTCGTACTTCCCGTCGGGAGAAACCAGTACGGAGGTCATCATGGCCAGACTGCCGAAAGCGGTGGAGACCATGTCGCTCATGACATCGCCGTCGTAATTCTTGCACGCCCAGATGAATCCGCCTTTTGAGCGGATGACCCTGGCCACGGCGTCATCGATCAGCGTATAAAAGTATTTCAGTCCGAGCTGTTCAAATTTATCCTGATATTCCGTCAGATAGACATCTTCAAAAATATCTTTAAAGTCGCGGTCGTAAACCTTTGAGATGGTGTCTTTGGTGGAGAACCACAGATCCTGCTTCCGGTCCACCGCGTATTGGAAACAGGCCCTGGCGAAGGACCGGATGGAGGCATCCCTGTTGTGCTGGCCCTGAATGACCCCGGGGCCCTCGAACTGGAAAATCGTCTGCCGGTTCTCCGTTCCGTCGTCACCGGTAAATACCAGCTCGGCTTTCCCCGGAGTTTCCACCCGGTATTCCACCGCTTTATAAATATCCCCGTAAGCGTGCCTCGCGATCGTGATGGGACTTTCCCAGTTCCTGACGGCCGGCGAGATCCCGTCGATCATAATGGGCGTACGGAATACCGTGCCGTCCAGGATCGCCCGGATGGTCCCGTTGGGCGATTTCCACATCTGAGAAAGGCCGTATTCCTCCATCCGCTGAGCGTTGGGCGTAATGGTCGCGCATTTGACACCCACTCCATATTCCTTGACCGCGTTCGCGGCGTCTTCGGTCACCTGGTCTCCGGTCGCCTCCCGGTTGGGCAGGCCCAGGTCGAAGTACACCGTTTTCAAATCGATGAACGGCTCCAGAAGCCGTGTTTTGATCTGCTCCCAGATGACCCTCGTCATTTCATCCCCGTCCATCTCGACAATGGGCGTCTTCATCTGGATCTTTCCCATAAAAAACACTCCTTTAGTCTGCAGAAGAAATTTCAGTTTTTAGTATATACCCTCACCGGGGAAAAGACAAGTCCCAAGGCCTTCCCTCCGGTATCCGGGCGGCTGAAATTCCGCGCCCGGTCCCGTCTTTCCGCCGGGGAAACTTCCCTTCGGAACTCTTGCCATATCCCCGAAAGAAGAGTAAAATAGTCAACATAAAACACCGAGGGGGAGGTGCGCCTCTGTGCCGGAGCAAATCGTTACGGTGGTCGGTCCGACCGCTTCCGGAAAAACCGGCCTGGCCATCGAACTGGCAAAGCGCTGGAACGGAGAAGTGGTCTCCTGCGATTCCATGCAGATCTACCGCGGGATGGACATCGGAACGGCCAAGCCCACGGCTCAGGAACGCGCCGCCGTCCCGCATCATATGATCGACGTGGCCGATCCGGCGGAAAACTATTCCGTTGCCCGCTATGTCAGGGAGGCTTCCGCCTGTGTCGACGACATCATCAGGCGCGGCCGGCTGCCTATCGTGGCAGGAGGGACGGGTCTGTATCATGACGCTCTGCTGGCCGGGCGGGAGTTCGCCTCTTTTTCCGGCCGCTACCGGCAGGAGCTGGAGGAGCGGGCCGCCCGGGGAGAGCTGCCCGAGATGTACCGCGAACTTGAAAGAGTCGACCCCGAGCGGGCCGCTTCGCTGGAGCCCACGGATCAAAAACGGGTCATCCGGGCTTTGGAGATCTGGTACGAGACCGGCAGCACAATGACCCAGCATGATCAGGCCAGCCGCCTGCAGCCGCCCAGATATGAAGCGGTCACCATCGGCCTTACCTTTGCGGACCGATCTCAGCTGTACAGCCGCATTGACCGCAGGGTGGAGAAAATGATGGCCGACGGCCTGGTGGATGAAGTGTCTGCCCTGCTGCAGGCTGGAATCCCCCGCAGATGCACGGCCATGCAGGCCATCGGCTACAAGGAACTCGCAGATGCGCTGGAAGAAGGACGGCCGCCGGAACAGGCGGAAGAAGAGATCAAACAGCGGACCCGGCAGTATGCCAAAAGGCAGCTGACCTGGTTCCGCCGGAACTCCTCCGTCCGGTGGTTCCAGTGGGAGGATACGCCCGATCCGGATCAGGCCGTCGCCTTTTCGGAAAAATATCTGGCATCTCTCCGTCCCAAACAGGACGGATCTTTTCAGCCGCAAATACAGTGAAAGAGCTTTTCCCCGTTCAGGGAAAAGGAGCAGAACAGGAAGGGGCATACCCATTTGAAAGTAACCTCAAAATATACAAGGATCGTTATGATGGTACTGCTGATCGGCGTGCTGATCTATCTGGCCGTATACATTTTTCGCAGCCTGACTAACAATGTATCGACGACCATCGCATATCAGGATACCCTGGAAGTGGAACTGGACACGACCGGGATCATCGTCAGGGAAGAGAAAACTCTGTCCGGCGACGGCAACATCGTGGAAATCGTCGCTGATGAAGGGAGCAGAGTATCTGTGGGACAGGTTCTGGCCAATCTGTATCCGGACAGCGACGCTCTGAGCAACCGGGAAGAACTGAATATGCTGCAGCAGGAGCTTGAGGATCTGCAGGCTATTCTGGACGATGAGGGCACCACCAGCTCCGCTACTTTGGAACAGCAGATCTTTCAGTCCGTCCTTTCTCTGCGGAGCCAGACGGTCAGCGGGGACCTGACTTCTGTCGAAAACAGTACGCAGTCTCTCCGCGCTCTGGTCTTCCAGCAGGAATCTTCCGCTTCCTCGGACAGCACTTCTTTATCCGCTTCCCTGGCCCAGTCCATAGAGGATCTGGAATCTCAGATCAGTACGCTTTCCTCACAGTCCGGCAGTACCGATACGTCGCTGACGGCCTCTGTCTCCGGCCTGTTCTCCAGTGAAACAGACGGCCTGGAGGATTCTCTGACTCCCAGCTCAATTCTCTCCATGACTCCTTCCCAGCTGACCAGAGCCGCTAATCTGGACGTCTCCACTGACGGCCTGATCGGGAAGATCGTCACCAGTGACAAGTGGTATTATGCGGTCATTGTTGACGGCAGCGCAGCATCTCTTCTTCCCGAGGGCAGCCAGGTAACCGCGCGTTTTTCGCCCGACTTTACCGAGGAGGTCACCATGACCGTGGAACAGCAGAGCAACGAGGGACAGGAGGAAAACGGACAGATCGTTCTGATCCTGTCCTCCGACAGGTACCTGTCCCAGGTCCTCTCATTGCGGGAACAGTCGGCCCAGCTGATCACAGAGAGTTATGAGGGGATCCGGATCCCCCAGAAAGCACTGCATATGGAAGAAGGAACCAGTGCCGATCCGGAGACCGGTACGGAAACGACCGGCTACGAAGCCGGTGTCTATACAATGGCAGGTGCACAGGCCCGGTATAATCCGGTCTCCGTCGTGGCATCGGGCAGCGACTACTACCTGGTCACGCCCGCCACTACCGACAGTGACCATATTCTGCGGGTGGGAGATACCGTGATCGTCTCGGCCTCCGGCCTGTATGACGGGAAGGTGATTTCCGAATGAGCATCCGGGAAAATGTGGCGGCTGTACGGGAGCGGATGGCAGCGGCGGCACGCCGGAGCGGACGTGATCCGGACGAGATAACCCTGGTCGCCGCCACCAAGGTCCAAACCTCGGAAACGATCCGGGAGGTCATTGCCGCGGGGGTAACGATCTGCGGGGAAAACCGGGTCCAGGAGATGACCGCACATCTGGAAGACAATGCATATGCAGGAGCCCGTCTCCATATGATCGGGCACCTGCAGACCAACAAAGTAAAACAGGTCGTGGGCCGGGTGGATATGATCGAATCAGTGGATTCGCTCCATCTTCTGGAAGCCGTTGAAAAGCAGGCCGCTCTCATCGGCCTGACACAGGAGATCCTGCTGGAGGTAAATATCGCCGGAGAGGAAAGCAAGAGCGGATTTGCCCCGGATCAGGTGATTCCGGCGGCTGAGCGCTGCCTGGAATTTCCCCATATTCAGCTGAGGGGTCTAATGTGTATTCCCCCTCCCGTCGGGCCCGGAGAATCCAACAGAAAACTTTTTGCAAAAACTCGGCAGCTTTTTGTTGACATAAAGAAAGATTTGTCGGATAATTGTAATAGGCTAAATTATTTATCAATGGGAATGAGCGGTGATTTTGAAGACGCGATAGAAGAAGGCGCCACTTTGATCCGGGTCGGCACTGCCTTGTTCGGGCCGCGGCCTCCCAAAACTGAGCCGTAGTCTCAAATACAAACGCCATTAAAACTAAATGAAAGGACTGTGATTCTTTATGGGTTTCATGGACGAGATCAGGCGGATTGCCCACCCGTATGAAGACGATGAAGAGGACGATTTCGATGATGATTACGATGATCAGCCTGAGCGGGGCAGCAGTGTCCGGGAAAGAAACAGGGATTCCTATTATGAGCGCGACAGATATGACCGCGACAGGGTCCCGGAATCCGACCGGCGCGGCAACAACAATAAAGTAGTCAATATTCATACGACTACTCAGCTTCAGGTGGTTCTGGTCAAACCGGACCGGTTTGAGGCGGCTTCCGAGATTGCTGACCATCTGAGAGATAAACGCACGGTGGTTCTCAATCTGGAATCCACGGAAAAAGAAGTATCCCGGCGTCTTCTGGATTTTCTGTCCGGCGTTGCCTATGCTAATGAGGGCAAGATAAAAAAAGTGGCCCTTGCAACCTATATCATTACTCCCTATAATGTAGATATTATCGGGGACCTGATCAATGATTTGGAAAACAACGGCCTGTATTTTTCGTAGGAGGGTGATTTAAAATGTTGACTCCACAGGAAGTATCTGAATTTTCTTTCCCAAAAGCTTCTCTCGGCGGCGGCTATAATATGGCTTCGGTCGACGATTTTCTCGACCAGCTGACGGAAGACTATACCGCTCTTTACAAAGAAAACGCATCATTAAAATCTAAAATGAAAGTCCTCTCCGACTCACTGGAAGAATACCGTGTGACGGAAAAGGGTATGCGCCGCGCACTTCTTGCCGCTCAGCAGGAAGCGGACGAAATGGTCTCGGATGCCGAAAAGAAGAGGGACGAACTGCTTACCTCAGCCGAGGCAGAAGCCAAGGAGACTGTTGAGAATCTGCGCCATCAGACGGTCGAAGAGCAGGAGCGCCTGGAAACAGCCAGAAAATCCACCTCGGATTATATTGATCTGGTCCGTCAGGCAATGGAAAACCATAAACAGTCGCTGGACCAGCTGGAAGAAGTCGTTTCCGTGGGACAGCCCGAGGTTACCGTCGAGGCCAGCAGTGTGGAAGTGGATGATGCTGTCCAGGATATTGAAGCCTCCATCAACCGCCTGATCGACACGCCGGAAGAGACCCCGCAGCAGGAAAACGTGGGCTTTGAATCGGGAAGCAGTCCGGATCAGGGGAATGACTCTTCTTCATTCCAGAAATCAACCGAGGGTGAAACCCCGAGCCACCGTGCTCAGGAACGTTCTGCTTCTTTTGACGATGATATTCCGGACGACAACGCCGACTCAGATTCTTCTCCTACCCGCCGCATTGATTTTGATAATCTGCAGTTCGGTTCCAATTACGATAATAACGGAGTTTAGAATTATCTGTATTTTAAAAAAGCAGGGATGTCTGTACGGACATTCCTGCTTTTTTTGTTCCGAAATGCGGCCGGATATTTTCATGTCCGCTTAAACTGTTTCTCCAAAGAACTCCGGGTCAGTTCAATAGCGACCGGGCGGCCATGCGGGCAGTAACGCACCTGCCCGCTGAGAACGGCGCGGGCAACGGTCTCAAGCTCCTGGGTATCGTTTTTTTGCCCGCCTTTGATGGCTGCCTTACAGGCGATCGTATGTATCATCTCATCCCTTGCCGCGGACGGGTCTGCCCGCCCTCCGGTTGTCAGAAGCCGTCCGGCTAATTCGCAGAGGACCGCCGGGCCCTGTTCCGGTCCGATATCGTACGGGATCTGTCGCAGAAGCAGTGCTCCGCCGCCGAAATCTTCCACTTCGAATCCGAATTCTTCCAGCAGGGACAGGTTCTCCAGAAGTACGTTTGCTTCCTCCGGAGCCGGGGTAAAGACCTGCGGTTCCAGCAGGGGCTGGCTCATGGGCCGCCAGTCCTGACTCTTCAGCCGGTCAAAGCACATGCGTTCATGGGCCGCATGTTTATCTATAATCGTAATCGTATCTCCCTGTTCCACGATGATATATGTGTCCAGCATCTGGCCCACCAGCCTCCAGGGCTGCATTTCCGTGTCGGGAGCCGGCTGGTTCTCTTCTTCCGCGGGTACACTCACGTCCGGTTCTTTCTCCGGCTGCGCACTGCTTTCGGACTGGACGGGACCTTCCCTCGTCTCCGGTCCGCCGGAGACGGAACGCTGATCCGCGGCGGGCCGGGCTGCAGGACCGGCGGGCTGGAACGCGCCGGGAGTCACCGGCCTGTCTCTCATGGTATCCCGTGTCTCCATGCGGGAAAGGGGGATCCGGACCTGTTCGGCAGTGACCTTGTCTTCCGGTGTCGGCTTGTCCAAGTGAAGAGCCGGGCGCTCTTCTTCCCCTTCCAGTGCCGACAGCACCGTTTGATATACTGCATCGAAGATCTGCCGCTCGGTGACAAATTTCACCTCGGTCTTGGCCGGGTGGACATTGACGTCGACCGCAGACAGTTTTGTGGTGATATACAGCACGCAGGCAGGGAATTTCCCTACCATTTTCTGATTGGCGTAGGCCTGCTCCAGAGCCGCTGTCAGTGTCTGGGATTTGATCCAGCGGCCGTTGATAAAAAAGAACTGGTGGCTTCGGGTCCCCCGGCAGCATACCGGCGCGCTGACAAAGCCGGATACCGTCACGCCATCTTCCCCGCTGCCTTTCGCAGGCAGGAAACCCAGCGCCAGATCTCTTCCCAGAACACTGTACAATGCCGACTGCGGCTGCCCGTCCCCGGGGGTGCGCAGGTCCGTTTTCCCGTCTCGTATAAAAGCAAAGGATACTTCCGGATGGGCCAAAGCTTCCCGCTGGACCGCAGACAGAACGGCCGCACTTTCCGCGCTGTCCCGGCGGACGAACTTCAGGCGGGCCGGCGTATTGAAGAAGAGATCCCGGACGATCATGGTGGTTCCCACCGGGCATCCGCTCTCCTCCTTCAGTGTGATCTGGCCTCCTTCAAGGTCCAGTGCCACCCCCGTCGTGGAATCAGCTGTACGGGTCATCATCTCCATGCGCGAAACAGCGGCGATGGCAGCCAGGGCTTCTCCTCGAAATCCCAGTGTTCCGATGGCCTCCAGGTCATGTTCCGTACGCAGTTTGCTGGTGGCATGGCGCAGAAAAGCAAGTTCAACTTCCTCCTCCGGGATCCCGCATCCGTCATCGGTGACCCGGATCATTTCCATTCCGCCCCGGCGGATCTCAACCGTTACGGAACCGGCTCCGGCATCGATCGAATTCTCCACCAATTCTTTCACCACACTGGCCGGGCGTTCCACTACTTCTCCGGCGGCAATCAAATCGGCTACATGCTGGTCGAGCTTCTGAATATGCGCCAATGCACACACCCCCTAGGTGAATTTCTTTTTCCAGTCGTAAAGCAGGTTCAGCGCTTCAATGGGCGACAGAGTCTCCACGCCCGTCTTCCGCAGCGCCTCGATAAGCTGCAGGGCCTGCGCATCCTCCTCCGGGATCTGTGAATTGCTCTCCGCAGGCCGAGCGGGGACCCATCCCTGATCGGACAGTTCCTGCAAAATATCTCTGGCTCTGTCTATGACCTGCTCCGGGACGCCGGCCAGCTGGGCCACCTCGATCCCGTAGCTTGCCTGTGCCCCGCCCGGAACGATCTTCCGAAGGAAAACAATATCGTTGCCTCTTTTTTTCGCGGCGATATTATAGTTTTTTACGCCGGGGATCTGCCCTTCCAGTACGGTAAGTTCATGGTAATGGGTGGCAAACAGGGTTTTACATCCCAATTTCTCCCGGTCGGCGCAGTATTCCAGCACGGCTCTGGCGATCGCCATGCCGTCGTAAGTGGATGTCCCCCGGCCGATCTCATCCAGGATCAGCAGACTTCTGGGGGTGGCGTGCGTAAGCAGCTGGGCCACCTCGTTCATCTCCACCATGAATGTGGACTCACCTGCAGACAGGTTGTCCGAGGCGCCGATCCTTGTAAATACCCGGTCGACTATCCCGATATGGGCGCTCTTCGCCGGGACGAACGAGCCCATCTGCGCCATAAGAACGATCAGCGCCACCTGGCGCATATAGGTGGATTTGCCCGCCATATTGGGGCCGGTGATGATCGCCAGCAGATTATCCTCCCAGTCCATGACGGTATCGTTGGGCACAAACAGGGAGTCCGTAAGCATCTTCTCGACCACCGGATGCCGGCCGTCCCTGATCTCCAGCTGGCCCGACATATCCACCTGTGGGCGGCAGTACCGGTTTTCGCAGGCCACTGCCGCAAAGGACAGCAGCACATCGATCTGGCCCACCGCACCGGCCGTGCGCTGTATCCGGTCCGCCTGCTGGGCAACCATTTCCTGCAGCTGGCTGAAAAGCTGATATTCCAGCGCTTTCAGTCTGTCCTCCGCGGAGAGGATATCCTGTTCCAGATCCTTCAGTTCCTGTGTGATGAAACGCTCGCAGTTGACCAGAGTCTGCTTCCGTATGTAGTCCTCAGGTACCAGGTCGTAGTTGGCTTTCGACACCTCGATATAATAACCGAACACCTTGTTAAAACCCACTTTGAGGTTTTTGATCCCGGTCCTCTCCCGTTCTCTGGCCTCCACGGCCGCGACCATGTCTTTTCCGCTGGTCTGAATATGGCGCAGGCGGTCGGCCTCCTCGTTCCAGCCCTCCCGGATCATTCCGCCGTCCCGGACCCCCATGGGGGGATCATCCACGAGCGCGGCATTCAGGGTGGCACACAGATCCGGCAGATCGTCCAGCTGGTCCCGGAGTTCGGACAGCATGGAACTGGCTGCGCCGTCCAGGTTTTTCCGCACTTCCGGCAGTGCCTCCAGCCCCCTGGCGAGCGCCACCAGATCCCGGGCCCCGGCGCTGCCGTAAACGATCCGGCCGATCAGCCGTTCCAGGTCCGTGACTTCCCGCAGGCACAGGATCAGTTCCTCCCGGATGATGGAATTGTTGACCATCTCCTCCACAGCGTCCAGCCGCTGGTTGATGATCTCCGGAGACAGCAGAGGCCTCTCCAGCCAGGTCCGGATCAGCCTGTGTCCCATAGCGGTCCCTGTTTTATCCAGTACCCACAGCAGGCTTCCCTTCTTTTCCTGGGAGCGCAGAGTCTGTGTCAGTTCCAGATTGCTCCTGGCCACGGGATCCAGTTCCATATACTGTTCCGTGACATTAAATGTCACCTTGGAAATATAGGACAGGTCGGTCTTCTGTGTGTCATACAGATAGGAAAGCAGGGCTCCGGCAGCCTGTACTGCCGGCCCGGGGGCATCCTGATCCCGGTCCGGGAACTGCCTGTCCACCATGGCGGTCGCGGATTCCGGACTGAACCGGGTCTCATCCCCCTGCTCACAGCGGCAGGCAAGATGATCCCGCAGGTATGTCAGAAGCTCGCTGTTCTCAGCGGTCCCTTCGGACAGGACGGCCTCGCTGGGAGAAAAGCGGCTCAGTTCGTTGATCAGATGCCCGGTCATCCCCTGTCCCTCAAAGGCAGCGGCAAAACATTCCCCTGTGGAAATATCGCAGAAGCTCACCCCGGCCTGCTGCCCGTTTTGATAAATGGCACAGATATAGTTGTTGCGGCCTTCGTCCAGCATGGAGGCGTCTATGACCGTGCCGGGCGTGACGATGTGCGTGATCTCCCGGTCCACCAGTCCCTTGGCCAGTGCCGGATCCTCCATCTGCTCGCAGATGCCGACTTTATATCCTTTCGAGATCAGCTTTGAAAGGTATGTCTGAATCGCATGATACGGAACACCGCACATGGGAACCCGTTCATCTTCCGGTTTTTTCCGGTCTCTCGATGTCAGGGTCAGATCCAGTTCCCTGGCTCCGATCTTCGCATCCTCTTCAAACATCTCGTAGAAGTCACCCAGACGGAAAAAGAGAAGGCAGTCCGGATTTTCCTGCTTGATGCGATGATATTGTTCCATCAGGGGTGTTACTGTTTCTGCCACAGGATCTTCTCCTTTCACGGACGCGGGGCCGGCTCGCCGAAAAGGGCCCATGTAGTGGCGCCGGTGATCCTCAGGGGGACCGTCTGTCCGATCATATCTTTATCCCCGTTCAGGTGCACCAGGCGGTTGCCGGGAGTCCGGGCTGTCAGATTGTTCCTCGGGTCCTGTCCTTCTCCGTCGACAAGGCAGTCCAGTGTTTTCCCGACATAGTCGAGATGTTTCTTCTTAGAGATCTCGTTCTGCACCTGCAGGAGCCGTTGAAAATTTTCTTTCTTTTCTTCCATGGGAACGGGATCCTCCATCGACGCGGCCGGCGTTCCCTGCCGGGGGGAGTATATAAACGTAAAAAGTGCGTCGAATTCCACCCGGCGGATCAGCTCCAGCGTGTCCTCGAACTCGGCCGTCGTCTCTCCGGGAAATCCGACGATCACATCGGACGTCAGTGCGACATCGGGTATCCTCTCCCTCAGCGCCCGGATCTTGTCCAGGTACTCTTCACTTGTATATCCCCGGTTCATCATCTTCAGGACACGGTCATTGCCCGCCTGAAAGGGAAGATGAATAGCGGGCGCTACTTTCCGGCAGTCCGCCATGACATCGAACATATGTTCGGTCGCGTCCTTGGGATGAGACGTCATGAATCGGATCAGAAAATCTCCCTCCACGGCATTGATCTGCTCCAGCAGCCATGGAAAGTCCACGTCCTGAGACAGATCCCGCCCATAGGAATTCACATTCTGGCCCAGAAGCGTGATCTCCCGGCACCCCTGCTCTGCCAGGGCCTCTATCTCCCGCAGGATGTCTTCCGGCCGGCGGGACCGCTCCCGTCCACGGACATAGGGGACGATACAATAGGAACAGAAATTATTGCATCCGTACATGATGGATACCCAGGCTTTGACGGAGCTCTGCCTGACCTGCGGGATCCCTTCGCAGATACTGCCGGGTTCGTCCTCGATATCAACCACCCGCAGCCTGCGCTCCAGAACGCGCCAAAGCAGCTCGGGAAAACGCCAGAGGGCATGGGGGCCGAACACGAGGTCCACATGCCGGTAGGTCTTTCGGATCCGTTCGGCCACCTGCGGCTGCTGCATCATACAGCCGCAAAGACAGATGATCTGGCCGGGATGACGCCGCTTGACATGGACCAGCGCTCCCACATTGCCGAAAACCCGGTCTTCCGCGTGCTCCCGCACCGCGCAGGTATTTAACAGGATCAGATCGGCCTGCTCCTCCTGCCGGGTGAACGCGTATCCCATCTCCCTCAGCCAGCCTCTCAGGCGTTCCGAATCCGCCTCGTTCTGCTGACAGCCGTATGTGTCCACAAAAGCCAGCATCTGTCTGCCGTTATTGTTCCGGCTGTTTAATTGCGCGATCTGGCGGCAGAACCCGCTCTGCCGCTGCCGCTCCTCATCGGAAATAACCGTCGTTTTTTTCTCTGCCAATTTCCCGTTCCTTCCTTGCAAGTCAGGATCATTCCCGCATTTCATTTTAGCATACGTCCCTTTGAAAAACAAGCGTCGCCCCGGGATGGGCAGATTCTGGAATTTCGAAAAGTTTGCATTCCCCGGGCAGTCGTGATATAATTTTTTTACCAAGATCCGTGCAGGTGTGATTCAATGGCAGAATGTCAGCTTCCCAAGCTGAACACGAGGGTTCGATTCCCTTCACCTGCTCCAGAAAGAACTTTCGAAAAGCTCTGTTTTTCAGGGCTTTTCGTTTCTTCTCCCTTGATTCTCCGCTGCCCTGCAGTTTTGATAACCGTACTGCCCGGTTCTGCTCATTTGACTTTTTGGCTGCTTGTAACTATAATATTGTCCCAAGACAGATGATTCCCGTATCATCCGGCAATCACCCTACCTGGAAGGAGGCTTTTTTATGAAACTTGAATTGACTGAGAAACAGTACCGCCGTCTGCTGGATATGGCCTATATTGGTAACTGGATCCTAAATTCCACCCGCGGAGAAGACAGGTTTCAGGATTACGATGATGTGGAAAGCCTTCTCTTCGGGAAAGCCGCCGAGGCCGGGATGGATGATCTGAGCGAAATGCAGGGAAAAACCGCGGTCCCTTCCCAGGCATTCGTCGAGGGCGGAATCCACGAGGCGATCGTGGACTATGAAAACTGCATCTTTTTTGATGTTCTGGCGGAAGATCTGGCCCGCCGGGACATGGAGGAGGAGCAGATAGACGCCGATGATCAGCAGGAACTTCTCCGCCGCATCGATGCATACCTGGAGGAATTCGAGCTGCACGGTACGGACCACGTTCTGGTCATTTCGGAGGACTGACCTTTGGCAAAGCGGGAAAGCTCCGCCCCGCGTCGTGTCCTGCTTGTTCTGAACTGTCTTCTGATCGCGCTTCTTCTGGTTTTCATCTGGGGAAACTCTTTTCTTAACAAAGACCTTTCCAGTCAGGTCAGCGGCCGGGTATGGACGCTGGTAAAGCCGACACTCGAGGTGTTTGTGGGCAGCGGAAATGTCACCGAATACCTGGTCCGAAAACTGGCACACTTTACGGAGTTCTTTCTGCTGGGCTTTCTGACGGTCAGTCTCTGTGCTCTTTCCAACCGGGCCCGTTTCGGGCATTTGCTCGCCGCCTCTTTTTTCGGTCTGTCCTGTGCCGCCATCGATGAGGGAATCCAGATGTTCTCCGACCGCTCCAATCAGTGGTCGGACGTGGCCCTGGATTTCTGCGGCTGCGTGGCAGGGGCAGTCATTTCATGGCTGATCTGCCGATTTCTTTTGTGGGCTTTCGGGGCCTCGAAAAAAGCCGCATAAACTTTCGTGTTTCCCGCGTTCCCCGGCAGTTGCCGGATGTGAAGCGGGTCAAAGGAGATTTGTATGGAAATTCAAGTTGGTGTCTCGGGACGGGCCGATAGCATCGTAACGCCGGAAAATACCGCGTCCGCGGTCGGCTCCGGTCTGGTCCCGGTGTTTGCGACGCCCATGATGATCGCACTGATGGAGAAGGCCGCTGCCTCCTCTCTGGCTCCTTTCTTGGAGGAAGGCCAGGGGTCCGTGGGGACCCATATAGATGTTTCCCATGAGTCCGCCACTCCGATCGGCATGAAGGTCTGGGCCGAGAGCCAGGTGATCGCGGTGGACGGCAGGCAGGTCACTTTTTCCGTGGCTGCCTATGATGAAGCAGGGCTGATCGGCCAGGGCGTTCACAAGCGCGTCTGTATCACGACGGATCGTTTTTTGTCAAAGGCGGAAGGAAAAAAAGAAAAATGAACAAACTTACCGGTGCAGGATATGATTCCCGCACCGGTTTTTTGTACGGAATGATCTTGCATTCATCGCTTGTCCTCGGCTGGGAAATTCCGAAAAAGTACGGTCAAATCAGGCGGCATTGTATATTTAGAGGCTTTATGTTAGAATGAACACGGATCTTCCTGCCTTCATGGAGGATTGGGAAAGCACCTTTTGCCTGCGAAATACAAATTAAGGATACTGAATTATGTTTGAACGACCTGATTATATAACCGCCCGTGATGCTCTTTTGTCCGCTGCATCTGCTCTTCCGGCAGAACAGGTGCCTCTGGCGGACTGCGGCGGGCGGGTGCTGGCGGAGGACCTGGTCGCCGCCGAAGATGTCCCCGCCTTTGACCGCAGCCCATATGACGGGTACGCGCTTCGCAGCCGGGACACGGAAGGGGCTTCCAGAGAAGCCCCTGTACAACTGCAGGTGCTGGAAAACATACCGGCCGGGTCCGTACCCTCCCGGTCCTGTACACCCGGCACGGCCACCCGCATCATGACCGGCGCGCCCATTCCTGAGGGAGCTGACGCGGTGATCATGTACGAACGCACGGAGTTTACGGATCAGTGGGTCCGGGTATTTGATCCCGTGTCCGCTGATGAAAACATCATCCGCGCCGGGGAGGATACCCGTAAAGGGCAGGTGCTGGCCAGAGCCGGAACCGTCATCGACACCGGCACTTTAGGCTCTCTTGCGGCGCAGGGAATTGAAAATCCCGTCGTCTTCCGCCGGCCGGTGGTAGGTATCTTATCCACCGGATCGGAACTTCTGGAGGCGGGCCAGGAGCCACAGCCCGGTAAAATATATAACTCCAACCGGTACACGCTGTCCAGCGCCGTTGTCTCCATCGGCTGTCAGCCGGTATATCTGGGGACGGTTTCCGATACGACGGAAGGTATCCGGACACTTCTGGAAAAGGGCCTGGAGCAGTGTGACGCCATAGTCAGTACGGGCGGTGTTTCCGCCGGTGATTTTGACGTAGTGCCCGACGCCATGGAGCAGACCGGAGCCGAGATACTGATCCGGGGCGTCCGCCTCAAGCCGGGAATGGCCTGCGCCTATGCGGTAAGAGATGGAAAGCTTCTTTGCGGCCTGTCCGGCAACCCCGCCTCTTCTCTGACGAATTTTTATGTGATCGCCGCCCCTGCTCTGCGCAGGCTGGCCGGGCAGTCCCAGGCCGTGCCGGCGGAGATCACCGTTACGCTTGCCGATCCGTTCCCGAAAAAAAGCAAGGGCGGGCGTGTTCTCAGGGGACGGCTGGATCTGTCCTCGGGCCGGGCCGAGATGCACATCTCCAAAGACCAGGGAAATGTCGTACTCAGCAGCACCATCGGGTGCGATGTCATGGCTTTTGTCCCGGAGGGGAGCGGTCCCCTGGATGCGGGAACGCAGCTGAAAGGATTTTTGTTGTAATTTTTTGGGAGGATACTATGGAAGATCGTTACGGCCGGGCCATTACCTATCTGCGTCTGTCGGTCACCGAACTGTGCAATCTCCGCTGCCGCTACTGCATGCCGGAAGAAGGCCTTTGCAAAAAGCGGCACGAGGAAATGCTGACGGAAGAGGAAATGATCCAGGCTGTTCGGGCGGCTGCCGAGCTGGGTGTAACCAAACTGCGGATCACCGGCGGCGAGCCCCTTGTTAAAAAGAATATCCTTTCCATCTGTGAAAAGGCGGGACAGGTGCCGGGGATCCGGGAACTCTGCCTGACCACGAACGGTACGCTGCTTCCCGGTCTGGCGCAGCCTCTGCGGCAGGCCGGAGTCAGCCGGGTCAATATCAGTCTGGATACTCTGGATGAGGAGAAATACCGCTATATTACCCGCATCGGCAATCTG
The DNA here is from genome assembly GCA_021203885.1 of Oscillospiraceae bacterium. Lineage (GTDB taxonomy): Bacteria > Bacillota > Clostridia > Oscillospirales > Oscillospiraceae > JAJPXI01. Next base: position 65,083 of record JAJQAH010000101.1, read on the forward strand.
GATCAGGCCATCGCCGGGATCGAATCCGCCCTGGAGAACTTTGATAAGGTCAAGATCAACGCCGTCCTCATCGGCGGCTTCAATGATGATGAAATCCGGGATCTGGCCGAGCTGACTCTTCGGTACCCCGTGGATTTTCGTTTTATCGAGCTGATGCCCATGCACGAAAGCGAGGAGTTCGGCCCGAAAGCGTATGTTCCCGGTCAGGAGGTACTTGCGCGGCTTCCCGAGCTGTCTCCCGTGTCGTCGGACGGCGGGGTCGCTTCCCTGTACCGTCTGCCCGGCGGTCTGGGTAACATCGGTCTGATCAGCGCCGTCAGCAACCATTTTTGTGCCGACTGCAACCGCATTCGTCTGACCGCGGACGGAAAACTGAAGCCCTGCCTCCACTCCTCTCAGGAGATCCCGATCAAGGGACTGGACTACCAGGGTATGCTGGCCGCCATGGAGCAGGCGATCCTGTCCAAACCGGCAGCCCATCCCCGTCTCTCCGCCAGTGAGATCAGCGAATCGGGCCGTGACATGAATCAAATCGGAGGTTAAGATGGCTCAAATTCCAGTTTTCGCCTTTGCCGCTTACTCCGGCACCGGCAAGACCACTCTGATCGAAGGCGTCGTCAGAGTGTTGAAAAGCAAGGGCCTGCGCGTCGCGGTCGTCAAACATGACGCCCATCAGTTCGAGATAGACCATGAGGGAAAGGATTCGTGGCGATTCTCCCGTGCCGGGGCCGATGTCACCGTCATCAGTTCCCCCGAAAAGACCGCCACTGTCGAGCAGCGCGGCCTGACTCTTCAGCAGGTGCTGGAACCGATACATGATGTGGACCTGATCCTGGTCGAGGGATATAAAAACGAGGACCTGCCTCAGATCGGCATTGCGAGGCAGGCCACGGGGAAGGGCTTCACTTCCTCTCTGGACCGCTATATTGCCGTCGTAACGGACATGGACGATGTAAACACGTCCCTGCCCCGTTTTGACTTAGATGATTTTCAGGGGGTTGCGGATTTTATGATCAAAAACATGGAAGATTTTACACATTTTAATGACCAGGGCAGAGCTAAAATGGTGGATGTCGGGGAGAAGTCCCCGTCCCGCCGTACCGCCGTGGCCGCCGGCCGGGTCCTGGTCAGCCCGGAGACCTTCGCTCTGATCAAGAGCGGCGGCATGAAAAAGGGAGATGTGCTGACGGTGGCTCAGGTGGGCGGTATCATGGGTGCAAAACACACGCCGGATCTGATCCCCATGTGCCATCCGGTCATCGTGGACGGGATCGACCTGTCCCTGCATCTCGATGAGGAGCGGTGCTCGGTGGAGATTGAGGCCACCGTTTCCTGCGACGGACGCACCGGAGTGGAAATGGAAGCGCTGACTGCCGTATCCACCGCCGCTCTGACGGTTTATGACATGTGCAAGGCCGTACAGAAAGATATGGTCATCAGTGATATCCGTCTGATGAAAAAATCCGGCGGTGTTCACGGAGATTTTGCCAGACAGGAGGATGATTGATCGTGACTTACACTGCAGCAGTGATCACCGTCAGCGACAAGGGCTCCGCGGGGCAGCGGGAGGATACCAGCGGTCCCGCTCTCTGCCAGCTGCTGAAGGAAAACGGCTGGGACGTGGTCCACACGGCCATGATCCCGGATGAGAGCGACCAGATCCAGGCCGAATTGAAATCCTGCGCGGATGAGAAAAAAGTCGCACTGGTCCTGACAACCGGCGGTACCGGCTTTTCCCCCAGGGATGTCACGCCGGATGCCACTCTGGCCGTGATCCAGCGACATGTTCCCGGGATCCCGGAGGCCATGCGGGCGGAGAGCCTGCGTATCACGCCGAAGGGCTGCCTCAGCCGGTCGGAAGCCGGTATCCGCGGGCTGACTCTGATCATCAATCTGCCGGGAAGCAAAAAGGCAGCCCTTGAAAATATCAATGCGGTCCTGCCCGCATTGCAACACGGGATTGATATGTTATATTCCGCGGGTTCCGCAGACTGCGGTGAACCCGCAGACGGCTGATTCGTTTTCAGGAGGCAACTTAAGATGGGAAACAAAAAAACGCCGCCCTCCATGGATCAGTGGATCCAGGAAGCAAAGCATGACCCCGACGGCCAGCAGGTGGGCATGTTCCTTGTCCACAACGGTGTCGTCCGGGAGACTCCCAAAGCAAAGGTGCGGGGCGGAGAGCAGACCGACAGGCAGGTCACGGGCATGCATTTCAGCTATGACGAGGAAAAAGTGGCGGACGCCTTGTCGGAAGTACGTAAAATGCCGGGAATTTATTATGCCCGGGCATGGCTGAACTCCGGTGATCTGGATGTGGGGGATGACATCATGTATGTACTGGTCGGCGGTGATATCCGGCCCCACGTGATAGACGCCCTGCAGTCCCTGGTCGGTAAGATCAAGGGAGAATGCGTGACGGAAACGGAGGTTCTCTCTCCGTGAAGATCGTCTGGAATGACCGGTCGATCCGCTGGTTTCGGGACGCGTCCGCCTATACCGGGTTCCACGCACAGTTAGCCGGGGCCATACTCAGCCACATTCCCGTACGGGACAGCCTGTGCGATGTCGGATGCGGTTCCGGACTGATTGATTTTATCCTGGCCCCTGACTTCGGGCAGATCACCTGTGTGGACCGGGATCCGGTTGCGATCCGGTCGGTCGAGGAGCAGGCCGGCATTTTGGGCCTTGATAACGTGTCCGCCCTGTGTCTGGACGGAGGATCCCTTTCCGGTCAGTGGGGGACTGTTATGGCCCTGTTTCACGGGACCCGGGAACTGCTTCCCCATTATCTCAGTCTGGCGCGGGATCAGATGATTCTCGTGACACACGGAAGCGCCGAAGGTTCTTTCGGCCCTTCCGACAGGCGCGGCACGAAACACATCCACACGTCCGTTATGGAAGGCTGGCTGCTGGACATGGGCGTGGACTTTGACGTGGAGGAATTTTCCCTTGAATACGGCCAGCCTTTTACCGACCTGGAGGATGCCCGTGCTTTCCTCACGGCCTACGCCGCCCCGATGGAGCCCGAGGAGCTGGAAAACTATCTTCATCAGCAGCTGCAGCAGACAGATGACAGCACCTTCCCATACTATCTGCCTAACTGTAAAAAGGTGGCCCTGTTCACTGTCCCGCGGCCGTGACGAATATCGATTCATTGAGGATCAGCGCAGCCCTTCCTGCGCTGATCTTTTTTTGATTACATGCAGCCAAAACGGGCAATATTCCCCTTTGTTTTCAGCTGCAACGCGCACGGACACAGACCGCTCCAGGCACCCATGTTGCACTTGACAAGACACGCGAAAAAGCCCATAATAAAGTGAATTATCCGAGCGCAGAAACACCCCGTTTTTTTGCGCTGCCGGCCCTCTTTTCGCCGGGAAAATTCGGTCTCATACCGCTTCAGCCTGCGGATAGAGCCGAACAATTAATTCTTAATTTCTGAACAATATAAAATTGCAAGGAGTGTGTGCATAATGGGAGAAATCGCGTATCACCGAGTCATGCTGAAAATCAGCGGTGAGGCTCTGGCGGGAGACAACTCCCGTGGTCTGGACTTCTCGGTAATCGGTGAGGTCAGCGACGCCATTAAAGAGTGCGTTCAGATGGGCGTACAGGTCGGCGTCGTTGTCGGAGGCGGAAACTTCTGGCGCGGCGTCAAAGACGGCGGCGACCAGATGGAGCGCACACGCGCCGACCACATGGGAATGCTGGCCACCACCATCAACGCCCTGGCCGTAGCCGATGTTCTGGAGCAAAGAGGCGTTGATGTACGCGTGCAGACCGCCATTGAAATGCGCTCTATTGCCGAGCCGTATATCCGTTCCAGAGCCATCCGTCATCTCGAAAAGGGGCGGGTGGTCATTTTCGGCTGTGGAACCGGCAATCCGTATTTTTCCACGGATACCGCTGCGGTCCTGCGGGCTGCGGAGATCGGTGCCGAAATCATTCTGCTTGCTAAAAACATCGACGGTGTTTACTCCGCCGACCCCAGACTTGATCCCTCCGCTGAGAAATACGACTCCATCTCCTATGAAGATGTACTGGCCAAGCGCCTTCAGGTCATGGACTATACAGCAACCTCGCTTTCCATGGATAACGATATTCCCGTACTTCTCTTTGCGTTAAAGGATCCGGAAAATATCATCCGGGCCGTTAAGGGAGAAAAAATCGGCACGATCGTAAAAGACTGAAAGATCTGCGGATCATCGCCGCTTTTTCATCCGAAAATACATTGTAACAGGAGGTTTCAGGCAGCCCGGCTGCCTGACAGTGCTTCCGCCCGGCCTCTGGAAGGCGGCGGGCCTCCGCACTGAAAATTTGTTATGAATGAAGTGAGTATGGAATACGACAAAAAAATGGGGAAGACCATTGACGTGATCAAATCCGATTTTGCCTCTGTCAGGGCCGGGAGAGCCAACAGCAGCATCCTCGACCGCGTTACCGTGGAATACTATGGCACCCCCACCCCGCTGAACCAGGTGGCTTCCATTTCCACTCCGGATCCCAGAGTCCTGGTCATCCAGCCCTGGGACAGTTCCCTGCTGGGCGATATCGAGCGGGCGATCCTGACTTCCGACGTGGGTATCAATCCTCAGAATGACGGTAAGGTGATCCGCCTGACTTTTCCACAGCTGACCGAAGAGCGCAGAAAAGAATTGACCAAACAGGTACGTAAATACGAGGAGAACGGCAAAGTCGCCATCCGGAACATACGCCGGGATGCCATGGAGCATATTAAAAACATGGAGAAAAACGGTGAAATGACCGAGGATGACCGGAAGGAATACGAAGACGAGATACAGGAGATCACCGATAAACGATGCAAGGAGCTCTCCGATCTGACTTCCGAAAAAGAAGCCGAGCTTCTTTCCCTGTAACAAGAGGTATGCCATTCAAGAAAAAGGCACCCGAAGAGCCGGACTTTCAAAATCTCCCGCGGCATGTGGCTATCATCATGGACGGAAACGGACGATGGGCCAAAGCGCACGGTCTGCCCAGAAAAGCAGGCCACGCGGCTGGTGCCGAGACCTTTCGGACCATCGCTACATACTGTAAGGATATCGGTCTGGAATACCTGACGGTATACGCTTTTTCAACCGAGAACTGGAAACGCCCCGCTGATGAGGTGCAGGCGATTATGGACCTGCTGAAAAAATACCTGCGGGAAGCCATTGAAAAGATGGAACGCGACCGGATCAAAATGAGGCTGTTCGGGGATCTGTCGGTCCTGGATGAGGAGCTGCTTGCTCTGTGCCGGGAGACGGAGGAGATCTCCGAGCGGTATGAAGGCTTTCAGGTCAATATATGCCTGAACTACGGCGGGCGTGATGAGATCCTCCATGCCTGTAAATCATTTGCTGAAGACTGTCTTTCCGGTAAAGCGGTTCCGTCCGAACTGACGGAAAGCGGCTTTTCCGATTATTTATATTCTGCCGGGGTCCCTGATCCGGACCTGATTATACGGCCCAGCGGAGAGCTTCGTCTTTCTAATTTTTTGCTCTGGCAATCCGCTTATTCGGAATTATATTTTACCGATGTCCTGTGGCCGGATTTCAGTAAAGAAGAACTTTGCCGGGCCATAGCGGCATACCAGCATCGCTCCCGCCGATACGGAGGTGTTTAGTATCACCAAGCGAATTATCACGGCTGTCATATGTGTCCCCATCCTGCTGGTGATCATCCTATTCCTTCCGGCCTGGTGCTGGTGCGTGGTTATGGCGCTGGTTTCCCTTCTATCAGCTTTTGAGATGATGAAAGCCGCCGGCGAGGGGAAAATACCCTTTCCGGTAGAAATCGTGGCGCTTCTGTCCGCGGTTCTGATTCCGGTCGGCCAGCTGACCGGCGGGAGTCAGCCTATTATTATTGGATGTATCATGGCGGTTGCCGCCGTCAGTTTCGGCTATGCCATTCTGACCTACGACGAGGACAGTAAAAGCGGAAAAATGCGGCTTTACCATATACTGGTCACGCTTTTTTCCGGCTGTGCCATCCCCCTTTCTCTCTCCTGCATGGTCTGCCTGCGGGATTTGACCGACGGTCGTTACCTGGTCCTGCTTGCGATGCTTCTTGCCTTTGTCACCGACGGAGCTGCTTACTTCGGAGGGATGTATCTCGGAAAGCATCGCGGCATCGTACCTGTCAGCCCGAATAAGAGTATAGAAGGGTATATCTCCGGCCTGATTGGCGGCATTCTCCTGTCCCTGATTTACGGAGTTATCATCAGCCTGATCATGTCGGAAACTCTGCACCCGTTTACCCTCATTATTTGCGGCCTGCTCGGAGCGGTCTTCGCGGAACTGGGTGACCTGGTATTTTCTCTGATCAAGCGGCAGTATGACATCAAAGATTTCGGTAATATCCTGCCGGGCCACGGAGGGATGCTGGACCGGTTCGATTCTTTGATCTTCTGCGGGCCTGTTATTTTTCTGATCACCTGCTGCTCAAAAGTGCTGGGGTGATCTTTAGAGGTTCTTGCATGGCTTTCATTACGAATCAACGAACAATTTCAGTTCTGGGGTCTACTGGCTCCATCGGGCGGCAGTCACTGGAAGTGATCACCGCCCTCAACTTATCTGTGGGCGCTTTGGCGGCCAATACTTCGGTGGAACTGCTGGAAGAGCAGGCCCGCCTTTTTCACCCCCGGCTGGTGGCGGCAGCTGATCCGGATGCCGCCTCCCGGTTAAAGCTGCGTCTGGCCGATACATCCATCCGGGTGGTCGGCGGCCAGGAGGGCATGCTGGAGGCCGCCACTCTGCCTCAGGCGGACACGGTGCTGGTCGCGCTGGTGGGGATCGCCGGGCTGATTCCCACCCTGGCAGCCATCGACGCCGGGAAACGGATCGCCCTGGCCAACAAGGAAACTCTGGTCTGCGCGGGAGAGCTGGTTATGGACCGGGCACAGGAAAAAGGTGTGCGTATCCTCCCTGTGGACTCGGAACATTCCGCTCTCTTTCAATGTCTGGAAGGCAACCGTCCGGAGGACGTGAAACGGCTGATCCTGACCGCCTCCGGCGGTCCTTTTTGGGGAAAGACCCGAGAGGAGCTGGCAGATGTCACGCCGGAGCAGGCTCTGAACCATCCCAACTGGTCCATGGGCCCGAAAGTCACAATCGACTCCGCCACGTTAATGAATAAAGGCCTTGAGTATATTGAAGCCATGCGGTTATACCGGATGCCGGCTGAAAAGATCTCCGTCGTGATCCAGCGGGAGAGTATCATTCACTCCATGGTGGAATACCGGGACGGGGCCGTTCTGGCCCAGCTGGGTGTTCCGGATATGCGTCTTCCCATCCAGTACGCTCTGACTTGGCCGGAACGTCAGGACGGACCCGTGGAATCCCTGGACCTTTTCACATGCGGCCCCCTGCACTTTGCTCCGCCGGATCCGGAGGCTTTCCCCTGCCTGTCTCTGGCTGTTCAGGCCGCCGGGGAAGGCGGAACGGCCACCGCTTCCCTGAACGGAGCCAATGAAGTGGCGGTGGCACGGTTTTTAAATGGTGAGATCGGGTTCAACGATATCCCGAAGCTCGTGGAAAAAGCCCTGTCTCATGCGGCGGTAACACCCGCTTCCTCCCTGGACGCGATCTTCGCCGCGGATGCCGAGGCGCGCAGAATCGCCGCCGGATAATATTATGACCATTGTTCTCTATATCGTAATTGCCATCATTCTTTTCGGTCTGCTGATCGCCGTTCACGAATTCGGCCATTTTTTCACGGCCAAACTTCTGGGGATCAAGGTCAACGAGTTCTCCGTCGGCATGGGCCCGGTGCTCCTGAAGAAGATTCACGGGGAGACCCAGTACAGTCTGCGTCTTCTGCCCATCGGCGGCTTTTGCTCCATGGAGGGGGAAGGAACCGACTCGGATGATCCCCGCGCCTTTGAGCGGCAGGCGCCCTGGAAAAGATTTATTGTTCTCATTGCCGGCTCCGGGATGAATTTTATCGCCGGTTTCGTGATCTTCCTGATCGTTTTTTCCCAGACTGCGGCTTTTTCCCTGCCGGTCATCACAGGCTTCATTGACGGCGCGGACCATCTGGTGGAGGAGGGCCTCCGGGAGGGGGATCAGATCTACAGTGTGAACGGCAGCCGCACCTACACTTCTTCGGATGCCCAGCTGTTCCTTTCACGGGCGGGAGATATCGTGGATCTGGAAGTGCTCCGTGACGGGAAACGGATCGATTTCCCCGACTTTGATTTCAGCGCTACGGTTCCCTATACCAACGAGGACGGGACCATCAGCTACCTGCGTGGGATCTACTACGGCGAAGCGGTGGAAAACACCGTGGGGACCACTCTGCAGTTCACCTGGTACCAGACCATTGACAGTGTCCGTCTGGTCTGGATCAGCCTGGGCGATCTGATCTCCGGAGCAGCCGGCCTGTCCGACCTTTCCGGCCCCATCGGGATCGTCAGCACGGTAAGTTCCCTGGGCGCCAGCGCTTCCACCGTCGGCACAGGGATCCTGACCGTCCTGAATATCATGGCCTTTATTGCGATCAATCTCGCTGTCATGAATCTGCTCCCCATCCCGGCTCTGGACGGCGGGCGGATCTTCTTCCTGATCGTGGGGATCATTTATAAGCTGATATTCCATAAGCAGCTGGACCCGAAATACGAAAACGCGATCAACTCGGTGGTCTTTGTCCTTCTGATGATATTCATGGTGGTGGTCGCTGTCAGCGATGTGCTCAAAATCGCCACCTAGGAGGCAGTTTTATGACAAGGCAGATAGTGGCAGGCGGCGTTCCCATCGGCGGCGGCGCTCCGGTGACGATCCAATCCATGTGCAATACCCCGACGGCTGACGTGGAATCGACCGTTGCCCAGATCCTCCGTCTGGAAAACGCCGGCTGTGATATCGTACGGGTCGCCGTCCCGGACATGGAGGCCGCCCGCGCGATCGGATCCATCCGTCCGCGTATTCATATTCCTCTGGTGGCGGACATTCATTTTGACTACCGTCTGGCCCTGGAAGCCGTATCCGCGGGCGCGGATAAGATCCGCATCAACCCGGGCAACATCGGCGGCCCCGATCGGGTCAGGGCGGTTGCTGACGCCTGCCGCTCCGCCGGGATCCCCATACGGATAGGGGTCAACGGCGGATCCCTGGAAAAAACGCTGCTGGAAAAATACGGAGGCGTCACACCCGAAGCCATGGTGGATTCCGCGCTGAATCAGATCGAGCTTCTGCATCAGTGGGATTTTCAGGATATCTGCGTCTCCTTAAAATCTTCATCCGTGCCGGTGACCATGGCCGCTTATCGTCTGATGGCGGAACGCAGCGACTGTCCTCTCCATCTGGGCGTCACGGAAGCCGGAACGGTGGAGATGGGCACGATAAAATCCGCCGTGGGGATCGGCGGCCTGCTGGCTCAGGGCATCGGGGACACGATACGCGTCTCCCTCACCGCCGATCCGGTGGAGGAAGTTCTGGCGGCCAAAAAAATCATGGCAGCTGCCGGCCTGAGGCAGGAGGGACCGGAGCTGATCTGCTGCCCAACCTGCGGCCGCACCAGTATCGACCTTATTCCTCTGGCCCGGCAGGTGGAAGAGCGCCTGAAAAATGTAAAGAAGCCGATCACCGTCGCCGTTATGGGCTGTGTGGTCAACGGCCCCGGAGAGGCCGCCGCCGCGGATGTGGGCCTGGCCGGCGGCCGCGGAGAGGGAGTCCTGTTCTGCAGGGGCAGCATCGTAAGAAAGGTCCCCGAAGACCGGCTGGTGGACGAACTGTTCGCTCTGATCGAAACACTTTGATTCGAAATATCATTTTTTAAGTGAGGTGAAAATCCATGGCGGAAAGCCCCCTGTTTTCTGACGTATTTCCCCGGTGCCGGCCCAAAACGGACTGGGCCGGTCTTCTGACTGAGACCCGGGTGATTTCCGCCTGCGTGGATGCCCGCAGCCGCACTCTGACCGCTGTCCTGGAAAGTCCGGATGATACATTGTCCACTTTCCTTCCCGAACTGGAAGAGGCTCTGATCCGTGCGTACGGACTGGATCAGGCCTCTCTGTCGGTTTCCGGTCCGGAGCCGGCCACGTCCCCCGAAAAGGAACCGGAACCATCCTGGGAAAGCGACGCGCCGCCGGAGGAAAACAAAAAAGATGATATTGATGATATTTTCGATAGTACCGAGGCCATGCGGAAATCCGCTATGGCTGCTGTCAGCCAAAAACAGAACGGATCAGATACATCCGGAACTTCCAGGCCTATCTACGGAAAAATAACCAGGAAAAAAGCCACGCCCATTTCCGAAGTGGTCCTGGACATGGGTTCGGTCATGATCGAAGGCCAGGTCACCGCCGTCAATCACCGGGAGATGAAGAAACGGCAGGCCTGGGTCATCTCTTTCGATGTGACCGACTTTGAAAACTCCATCCGTGTCTCCTGCTTTATGCCGGGAGACAAAGGAAGGCCCATTATAGACCAGGTCTATCCCGGAATGCGGGTCCGGGTACAGGGCACTCCGTCCTTTAATCAATATGAGGGCGACATCGTGCTGGAACCCACCGCGGTCCTCGCTCTGCCGGCCCTGCCGCCCAGGCAGGATACCGCCCGGGACAAGCGGGTAGAGCTGCATCTGCACACCAAGATGTCGATGATGGACGGCCTGACCGACGTCAAACAGGCGGTCAAGCGGGCACAGGAGTGGGGCCATTCCGCTATTGCCGTGACGGATCACGGAGTCCTTCAGTCTTTTCCGGACGCATGGCATGCCGCCGGGGATATGAAGATCCTGTACGGCGTGGAAGCATACTTTCAAAACGATGTGGACGAAAGAGTCGCCGTGCACCAGTGCGGCCGGTCTTACCCTCTGGACGGGGAATATGTGGCTTTTGACCTGGAAACCACCGGTCTCGACAAGCAGAGAGACCAGATCATCGAGATCGGAGCCGCTGTCGTAAAAGACGGTCATCTGACCGAAGAAAGATTCCGGACTTTTGCCGACCCCGGTCATCCGCTCCCGTCCAAGATCACCAGCCTGACAAGTATAACGGATGATATGCTGAGAGGTTCTCCTTCCCCGTCCGAAGCGGTATCCCAGTTCCTCGATTTTGCCGCCGGCCGTCCGCTGGTGGCGCACAATGCCACCTTTGACGCGGCATTTCTGGCCGCTCAGTGTCACAGGGACGGAAAGGACTTTTCCGACTGCTGGGTGGATACGCTGATCCTGGCACAGTATCTCTATTCCTCCCTGAAGGATCACAAATTAGATACTCTGGCGTCTTTCCTTCATCTGCCGGAATTCCATCATCACCGGGCCGACGATGACGCGGCCGTCTGCGGCGAACTGTTCTGTGCGCTGATCCCTCTGCTCCGGGAACACAACGTGGAAACACTGTCCGAGATCAACCCCCTCCTGAAAACCATGAAGCGCGGTGGACGGCGGCGCAGGATCCCCTATCACCTGATTATCCTCGCAAAAAATCAGACCGGCCTCCGCAATCTGTACAAATTGGTTTCCATATCGAATCTGGAACATTTTTCCCGCTGGCCCATTATGCTCAAATCGGTCATAGAAGCCAACAGGGAGGGCCTGATCTTCGGCTCCGCCTGTCAGGCGGGAGAGCTGTTTCAGGCGATGATCGACGGAGCCGAGGATGAAGAACTGGAGCGGATCGCATCCTGGTATGATTATCTGGAGATACAGCCGACTTCCAATAATGCCTTCCTGCTCCGTTCGAACCGGGACGGCGAGTCCGCAGCCAGAGACGTGAAGCAGCTGCAGGACTGGAACAGCCGTCTGGTGGCGCTGGGAGACCGGCTGGGAAAGCCTGTCTGCGCCACGGGAGATGTTCACTTTTTAGACCCCACCGACGAGGTCTACCGGCGGATCCTTCTGTCCATGAACGGATATGAGGATGCGGACGCTCCGAATCCTCTTTATTTCCGCACGACCGACGAAATGCTGGAGGAGTTTTCCTATCTCGGTCCTGAGACCGCTCAGCGGGTCGTGGTGGAAAACACCAATCTGGTGGCCGGCTGGTGCGAACACATCGAGCCGCTGCCGCACGGTCTTTTCACTCCGAAACTGGAAAATTCTGCTGAGGAGCTGCGGGATCTGGTCTGGGGCAAGGCAAGAGAATTGTACGGTCAGGACCCCCCGCAGATCGTAACGGACCGGATCAACGCGGAACTGAATGATATCATCAGCTGTAACTATGATGTGATCTATATGTCCGCCCAGAAACTCGTCCAGGATTCTCTGGAGCACGGCTACCTCGTGGGATCCCGGGGAAGCGTGGGCTCTTCTCTGGTCGCCTTCCTCTCCGGTATCACGGAGGTGAACTCTCTGCCCGCCCATTACCGCTGCCCCAACTGCAAGCATGCCGATTTTGACTACGCAGCCGACCCCGCCCATCCCTACGGCTGCGGTGTGGATATGCCGGATGCCGTGTGCCCCGTCTGCGGGGCGCAATATGTGAAAGACGGCTTCAATATCCCCTTTGAAACCTTCCTGGGATTCGGCGGGTCGAAAGTCCCGGATATCGACCTGAACTTTTCCGGCGAATATCAGGCCTCCGCTCATAACTACACCTTTGAACTGTTCGGCCATGATCATGTGTTCCGCGCGGGGACCATCGGCACGGTGGCGGAAAAAACGGCCTACGGCTATGTGAAAAAATACTGTGAGGACCGGGATCTTCATCTCTCCAAAGCGGAAGAATCCCGGCTGGCTCTCGGATGCACCGGTGTAAAACGCACGACGGGCCAGCACCCGGGCGGCATGATCGTCATCCCGCAGGACAAGGAAGTTTACGACTTCTGCCCGGTGCAGTACCCGGCGGACGATAAAAATTCCGGCGTGATCACCACCCATTTTGAATATCATTCCATGGAGTCCAATCTTCTGAAGCTGGATATACTCGGACACGATGATCCGTCCATGATCCATATGCTCCAGGGCCTGACCGGAGTCGACCCGCGGGAGATCCCCCTGGATGATCCGGAAACCATGAGCCTGTTTACCTCTTCCAAAGCTCTGGGCTATGAAAACGATCCCCTGCTCGGTCCCACCGGCGCGGTCGCCATCCCCGAATTCAATACACGCTTCACCCGCGGTGTTCTGGAGGAGGCTCATCCGGAACAGGTGAATACCCTGCTCCGTATATCCGGCTTTACCCACGGCACGGACGTGTGGCTGGGCAATGCCAGAGAACTGATCCTTTCCAAGCAGGCCGATGTCCAGCAGTGCGTCGGATGCCGGGATGATATTATGCTCTACCTGATCGAGAAGGGGCTTGATACGAAACAGGCCTTCAATATCATGGAATCGGTTCGGAAGGGCAGAGGCCTGCCGGACGGCGCGGAACAGGAGATGCTGGATCACCAGGTGCCCGAATGGTATATCGAATCCTGCAAAAAAATCAAATACCTGTTCCCGAAAGCCCACGCCGCAGCGTATGTGATCATGGCGCTTCGGCTGGCCTGGTTCAAGGCACATTATCCGCTGGAATTTTATGCCGCTTTTTTCTCGATCCGCGCGAAGGCTTTCGACTCCACCGTCATGTGTCAGGGTGTAGACCGCTGCCTTGCTAAAATACATGAGATTCAGGAGAAGAGCCAGGCCAAGGAAAAGGATAAACGGCCCACTTCCGTGGAGGAAGATATGCTGGTCACACTGGAAGTTGTCTATGAGTTTTATCTTCGGGGATTCACTTTTGAGCGTATGGATATTTTCCGTTCCGACGCCCTCAATTTCCTCCCCGATGCGGAAAAGAAATCACTGCTGCCGCCCTTTATCTCCATTCCCGGCCTGGGCGAGGCGGCAGCCGTCGACCTGGCCTCCATCAAGGAAAGAAAAGAGGATCTCGTCTCGGTGGAGGATATATCCGTCTTCTGTCCGAAAGTCTCAAAATCACACATTGAACTCCTTCAGGAGAACGGAGCTTTCGGAAATCTGCCCGCCACCAGCCAGATCTCTCTGTTCTGAACATTCCCGAACATCAAAAAACGGATCCCGCTGTTCTTTCACTGAACAGCGGGATCCGTTTCATATCAGTTGTTTTCAGTGGGTTTTTTTACCAAATTTTCCAAAAACCACCGATGGATCGAGAGGTCGTCATTCAATTCCGGATGAAAAGCCGTTACCAGCTGATATCCCTGACGGGCGGCAACAATATGCTGATCGACTTCCGCCAGTATTTCGACCTGGCTGCCGGCGGCGGAAATATAGGGGGCGCGGATAAATGTCATGGGCACCTGTCCCACGCCTTTCATCTCCCCGACGGTGAAAAAACTTCCCAATTGACGTCCGTAGGCATTCCGCATGACACTGATATCCATCGTGGCGAAACACGGGTTTCCGCCCTCGACTTCCTTCGCCAGAAGAATCAGACCGGCACAGGTCCCAAAAGTCGGCAGCCCGTCCATGATCTTCTCCCGCAACGGGACAAACAGGCCCAGATCCCGAAGCAGCTTCCCCATGACTGTGCTCTCACCGCCGGGAAGGATCAGGCCTTCCATGGGCCGCTGCAGATCCTGAAGCTGCCGGATCTCGAAATGTTCCGCACCCAGCCGGTCAAGCATGGCGGCATGTTCGGCAAATCCGCCCTGAACGGTCAGAATGCCAATGGCCACTTTATTTCCCCCGTTCCGCCATCAGAAGAGCGATTTCCTCTTCATTGATCCCGACCATGGCTTCTCCCAGATCGGTGGACAGTTCCGCAATCAGTCCGGCATCGGTATAATTGGTGACAGCCTGGACGATGGCCGCCGCCCGTTTGGCCGGGTTCCCGGATTTGAAGATACCGGATCCGACGAACACGCCCTCCGCACCCAGCTGCATCATCAGTGCGGCATCGGCGGGAGTGGCAACGCCGCCGGCGGCAAAGTTGACGACCGGCAGCCGTCCGTTTTCATGCACGCTCCTGACAAGCTCTACGGGAACCTGTAATTCCTTGGCCGCCTCGTACAATTCGTCTTCCCGCATATTCTGCACCCGGCGGATCTCCGCGTTCACGGCCCTCATATGACGAACCGCCTGGATCACATCACCGGTGCCCGGTTCCCCTTTGGTCCGGATCATGGACGCGCCTTCCGCAATACGGCGCAGCGCTTCGCCCAGATCCCTGGCCCCGCAGACAAAGGGGACTTTGAACTGTGTCTTGTCGATATGATATACATCATCTGCGGGCGAGAGCACTTCACTCTCATCGATATAATCGATCTCGATCGCTTCCAGGACCTGCGCCTCCACAAAGTGCCCGATCCGGCATTTTGCCATGACGGGAATGGAGACCGCCTCCTGGATTCCCCGGATCATTTTCGGATCGCTCATTCTGGAAACACCGCCGGCTGCCCGGATGTCAGCCGGGATCCTCTCCAGTGCCATGACGGCGCATGCGCCGGCGTCCTCTGCGATCTTTGCCTGCTCCGGCGTCGTGACATCCATAATCACGCCGCCTTTGAGCATCTGGGCCAGTTCCTTGTTTAATTCATATCTGCTCTTTTCCATGCTTTCCTCTCCCAAACCGAAATTATCCTTCAGTCTTTGCGTCTGTAAACAGGTCACCGAATACCTCGCTGAATAGATTGTCGCAATATTCAAATGTAAACGAAGGATCCAGCTTGTGCACCTGATTTTGATCCATCAGTTCCTGTGTATATTCACTGTACGGGTAAACCGTAAAGCCGTTGGTCCCGCTTACCGCATGAGTAATAACCGGAATCACACCGTAATCGCTGATATAAACGTCTCCCTGATCTGCCGTAATGGTTACCGAGGCCAGGCCGCCCAGCATCCGGTCGCTCCCGTCCGAGTAAAAGTAACCGTAAGCGTTGACAAAGTTGCCCAGAGAGTAATAAACCAGCATCTCGTTCCCGTCATCGTCCTCCAGCCACTCCACCGGTTCGATCACATGCGGATGGGCCCCGATCACCAGATCAGCGCCGTTCTCCAGAAACACCTGGGCCCATTCTTCCTGAAACGCCGTCGGTGTGTAGGTATATTCCGTTCCCCAGTGCGGGATCACGATGACAAAGTCCGCCTCTTCGTTCGCGCGCTCAAGATCCGATATCACGATATCCTTATGGTCGTCATCCAGCAGATCCACCGAATAGGTTTCGGGAAGCGGTATTCCGTTCGTACCATAGGTGTAGTTCAGAAACGCGAACGTGACACCCTCGACTTCCATCAGGCGAAGATTATCCCGGTCTTCCTGGCTGTCATGGATCCCCAATATCATATATTCCGGATAGTTTGTGCGCCAGAAATCCAGGCAGTTCGTCAGGCCGGTCAGGCCCATATCCACCGCGTGGTTATTGGCATAACAGATCACATTGAACCCCGCCTTGACCATCGCGTCGCCCAGTTCAAAAGCGGCATTGAATCGGGGATAACCGGAAAGGCCCAGTTCCGTTCCGCCCAGGATCGACTCGTCATTGACGATGGCGATATCGGCTGCGGAAAAAATGTCTGTGGTCTGAGAGAAAATCTGGTCGTAATTATAAGTTCCGTCCGCCTGCTCTCCGCTTATCGATATCTGCTCGTGCATCAAAACATCGCCGGCCATAACCAGGGAGATGTTCACCGGCTCCGGTTCAGGTTCGAGTTCCACATATGACATCCCTGACAACACTTCACTCTTACCCGTCGTTTCGTTTTCCTGTTGTCCGCGGGGCACAAAAATGGCTATCGCGGACACGCCAAGCACGATCACGACCGCCACAACGATTGCAATCGGTACAATGGGATTTCTTCTGCGACGGCGTCGGCGCCTGCGTCTGCGGCTTGAGCTGGTAGACTGACTTGTGCGTTTTCCTTCATAAGCGGCCAAGCGATTCCCTCCTCCCGGGTCTTTCTTTAGGGTTTCTCAATTACTCAAATTATTTTACCATAAAGTTTTTCAATATACAATGCCTGTGCCGTCTGACTCATGACTAAAATCACAAGCGTACGGCGGCACGGCGGCAATATGTGCAGATCTGTACCAATTTCTGTCAGTCGGAAAACAATTCTGTCGACAGATACCGCTCCCCTGTATCGGGCAGGATTGCCACGATCGTTTTCCCGGCATTCTCCGGACGGCCGGCCAGCCGGACAGCCGCCCATACGGCGGCTCCGGAGGAAATCCCCACCAGGATCCCTTCCGTTTTACCAAGCAGGCGGACCGTATCGAACGCGTCTTCGTCCTCCACCTGTATGACCTCGTCATAAATATCGGTATTTAGAATCTCAGGGATAAATCCGGCACCGATCCCCTGTATCTGATGAGGCCCGGCTGCCCCTCCGCTCAGGACCGGCGACCCGGCCGGTTCCACGGCCGTGATCTGTATCTGCGGGTTTTTCTCCTTCAGGAAGCTCCCTGCCCCGGTAATCGTACCGCCGGTTCCCACGCTAGAGACAAAAATATCTATTTTTCCATCAGTGTCCGCCCATATTTCCGGCCCCGTGGTAGTCCGGTGGATCTCCGGGTTGGCGGGGTTGACAAACTGGCCGGGAATCAGGCTCCCCGGCAGGTCTGCGGCAATTTCTTCCGCTTTCTCAATGGCGCCTGCCATGCCCTTCGTGCCTTCGGTCAGCACGACCTCGGCTCCAAAAGCTTCCATCAGCTGACGGCGTTCCACCGACATGGTTTCCGGCATGACGATAATGGTCCGATACCCCCGGGCTGCCGCCACTGACGCCAGTCCGATGCCGGTGTTCCCGGAAGTCGGCTCGATGATGACCGCCCCTGCTTTCAGCAGTCCTTTGCTCTCGGCATCATCCAGCATTGCCTTGGCAACACGGTCTTTCACGGATCCTCCCGGATTAAAATATTCCAGTTTTCCCAGGATCCTGGCTTTCAGGCCTTCTTCTTTCTCAATATGTGTCAGCTCCAGGAGCGGTGTCCGGCCGATCAGCTGGTCGACCGACGTATAAATTTGACTCATAAGCGGTCCCTTCTTATCTCAAAATGCCTTTCTCAAGCAAAAGTTTCCTGCAAAACCGGTCTGCTATGAGGGGTTGTCAGGAAGCGTGTGTTCTTTCGGCAGCCGCCGAAGGTAGTAAATGGACAGGATCGTACAGAGGATAAACCCGGTGGAAGATCCGAAATACCAGCCCCAGAACAGGCCGGTATAGCTGGCCAGAGCCTGTGTCAGCACAAAGCACATCACGATACGGACAGTGAATTCCGCAATCGTTTCAACAAAGAAAATGGTGCTTCGCCCCACGCCTCTCATCAGGCCGCCGCCTATAATGATCATGGAAATGATGATATACAGCGGTCCGATAATACGCAGGTAGTTAACGCCTGTCTCGATCACCTGCGGATCCGCATCACTGCCCACGAACATCCTTATCAGCGGCTCGGGCAGGAGCATAAATACGGCTATGACCACCAGAGCACAGATCTCACAGATGATCAGAGCCGCTCTGAAGCCTTCCCCGACCCGCTTGAATCGGCCCGCGCCGCAGCATTGAGCCGTGAAAGATGCCAGGGCCGTTCCCAGTGTATTCATAGCCATATAGGCAAAGTTGTGCAGCTTTGAGGCCGCTTCGTACCCGGCGATGACCGCTGTTCCATATCCATTGACAATGCTCTGCATGATGGTGTGCCCGACAGCCACCGATCCCTGCTGCAGGATACAGGGAACAGCGGCATATGCGATCTGTCCAAGCAGAGAGATATCAAACCGGGATCCTTCCGGCCGCGGAAGTTTCTGCCAGAGCCGTTTAAACATAAAAATCAGGGAAAGGATCGCCGCCACCGCCTGAGAGATGGTAGTGGCCCATGCCGCCCCCATCACGCCGAGGTCCAGCTGCCATACAGCGATAAGATCCAGGATCACATTGAGCACGGAGGATATCAGCAGCAATACGAAAGGAAGTCTGGAATCACCGACGCCGGTAAAAATGCCGGTGGTACAGTTATAGATCAGCATCGGGAAAACCCCGATGGAATAAATGCTCAGATAGGTCCGCGACAGCTCAAAAACGTCACCCTCCGCGTTGATCAGATGCATCAACGGGCCGCTGAGCAGGGAACTTGCAGCCGCCAGAACCACACCCAGTACGGTAAAACTGATCAGCGCGGTCGAAATCGCCTGGCTCAGGACAGGTTTCTTTCCTTCGCCGAAAAACTGGGAAATAACCACCGAACACCCCATGGAAGTGCCGGTGGCAATAGCAACCAGCACAAGTGTAATAGGGTAAGCCGCTCCCACAGCGGCCAGGCTGGATTCCCCGGCAAAATTCCCTATGATCATACTGTCGGCGATATTATACAGTTGTTGTAATACGGTGCTCAGCAGCAGCGGAAGCGAGAAAGTTGCAAGGGCTCTGAAAACCTGTCCCTCCGTGAAATCAGTCACAGTGAACCTGCCTTTACTCAAAAATTGTTGTATCCAGGAAAAGCCCCCGGCCTTCCCGCCGAGGGCCTGTCCTATCTGTATCTGTCTGCATTATAATCGACGAAAAAAAATTAATCAACCCAATGCTGTAGATACTTCTCCGACAGACCGAATCAGGAAAAGAGGGACCGGCCAGAAAGCAGGCACGGTCCCTCTCGTTCGTTTCTTGATTTTAAAATATCTTTTTTTAAACGAGCTGTTTTAACAGGTTCTGGAGCCGCTCCTCCGCCACACAGCCTCCGCAGTGAGTTCCTGCGCCGGTGGCCTCCTGAACAGCTTCCAGTGTTGTATTGCCTGCATCCACGGCAGCTTTGATGTCACCGGCGGTAACATTGCCACAGAAGCAGATCGTCTCATCCAGATCTATATCAGCCATTGTAACTCACCTCCCTCAACTGAAGTAACGATCGAGCATCCCTTTGAACGCTTTAGCGTGGCGGGCCTCGTCTTTCCCGATCTCATGGACCGTGTCGTGAATAGCATCCAGGTTGTTCTTCTCTGCACAGGCCGCAAGATCCACTTTGCCCTGAGTGGCGCCATACTCACACTCTACGCGCCAGGCCAGATTCGCCTTTGTATCTGCCTTCATGTTGGGTTCCAGCGCGCCGCCCAGAAGCTCGGCAAACTTTGCCGCATGCCCTGCCTCATCATAAGCCGCCTCTTCCCAGTAAAGACCGATCTCCGGATAACCTTCCCTGTGTGCGATCCGTGCCATACACAGATACATGCCGACTTCATTGCACTCAGCCTCAAAGTTCGACTTCAGCTGCTCCAGAATGTAAGCCTTGTCCTCATCACTGACATCCGGGTTGTTCTGGACTTTGTCGACAAAATAACCATACTCATGCTCAGCGGCAAGTTCCACTTCGCCGGTCTGTTCCTTGAATCCGGAACCGGGCGCGTGGCACACGGGACAGAACTCGGGCGGCTCGTCTCCTACGTATACGTATCCGCATACGGGACATACAAATTTCTTCATGTTTTTTCCTCCTAAAAATAGTTGATTTCTTACCTAGGGGGACTAGGTGTTGGAAAATTATACCATATCGGAGTCCGTATGTAAAGGAAAATCTTATTCCTCTTTTATCTTTTCATCGTCCTTCTCTTCTTCCGAGTAAAATTTAACCAGCCGGGTCAGATGCTCGTAGCGTTCTTTGGCTGCTTCTTCACTTTCGGGGAAGAGCTTATCCGCGCGCTCCGGGAAGGACCGGGTCAGCGCGGAGTAACGGGCTTCGTTCATCAGGAATTCCTGATAGCCGCCGCTGGGTTTCTTGGAGTCCAGCGTAAATGGATTCTGGCCCTGAGCCTTCAAAGCCGGATTATACCGGAACAGGTTCCAGTAGCCACAGTCCACCGCTTTTTTCATCTCAATCTGGCAGTTGGCCATGCCCCCCTTAATGGAATGCATTTCACAGGGGGAGTAGCCGATGACCAGTGAGGGACCGTGATAGGCCTCCGCTTCCGAAACAGCTTTCAGTGTCTGGTTCATGTTGGCCCCCATGGCGACCTGCGCCACATAGATATAACCGTACTGCATGGCGATCTCAGACAGAGATTTTTTCTTGATAGACTTTCCTGCCGCCGCGAACTGGGCCACCTGTCCGATATTGGACGATTTGGAGGCCTGTCCTCCCGTATTGGAATAAACCTCCGTGTCAAAGACAAAGACGTTTACATCTTCACCGGAAGCCAGCACATGATCCAATCCGCCGAATCCGATATCATAGGCCCAGCCGTCTCCGCCGAAGATCCAGACTGATTTTTTCGCCAGATACTGTTTCCCCGCCAGGATCTCTGCGGCCAGCTCGCTGCCGGACGCGGACGCCTGCTCCAGAGCCTCGATATAAAATGCAGCGGCCTCCGCATTGGTGTCACCATCCTCCATCGTATCAAGCCAGGCCTGAGCGGCCCCGGCCACAGACGGGCACTCCTCGATCAGCTGCTTCGTTTTGTCAGCCAGGCTGGCACGCTGCGACTTCTGTCCCAAATACATTCCGAAGCCGTGTTCCGCATTATCCTCAAAAAGGCTGTTGCACCAGGCCGGGCCGTGCCCTTTCGCATCCACGGTGTACGGAGAGGTGGCACCGGGTCCGCCCCAGATGGAGGAGCATCCGGTGGCGTTTGAAATGTACATGCGGTCTCCGAACAGCTGGGTGATCAGACGGGCATAAGCGGTCTCCGCGCAGCCGGCGCAGGAGCCGGAGAATTCCAGCAGAGGTTTTTTGAACTGGCTTCCCTTAACGGACAGATCGGCAATGTCCTCTTTCTCCGTCACCTGGTCGACCATATACTGGAACACTTCCTGCTGGTCCAGCTGAGAAGCTTGAGACGTCATACTTAAGGCGCCGGCCGGGCAGGTGTTCACGCATACCGAACAGCCCATGCAGTCCAGGGGACTGACCGCGATGCTGAACTGATACAGGTCTTTCCCCTTGCCCGCCTTGAAGGGAACGATTTTCGACGCGGCGGGGGCCGCATCGGCTTCCTCTTTTGTCAGGGCATACGGACGGATGGTGGCATGCGGGCAGACAAAGGAGCACTGGTTGCACTGGATACACTTTTCGCTGTCCCACTCCGGCACAGACACGGAGACGCCCCGTTTTTCATAAGCGGCGGCCCCCAGCGGGAATGTCCCGTCATTATGCGGCTCAAAAACGGATACGGGCAGAGAATCTCCGTCCATCCGATCCATGGGCAGTAAAATATCTTTCACCGTCTGAAGAAGTTCCGCCGGTCCGGTCAGAGTATCCTCTTCCGGAGTGTCCACAGCGTCTTTCCAGCTGTCCGGCACCTCCACTTTTACATAGGCGGTCGCCCCGGCGTCAATCGCCTGATGGTTCATGTCCACGATATCCTGGCCTTTCTTCAGGTAGGAAGCTGTGGCGGCGTCTTTCATATATTGGATGGCTTCTTCCTGAGGCAGGATGCCCGCCAGAGAGAAAAATGCGGACTGTAAAATCGTATTGGTCCTCTTTCCCATCCCGATCTGCTGGGCCAGGTCGATCGCGTTGATCAGATAGAGATTGATATCATTTTCCGCGATATAGCGTTTGGCATTGGCGGACAGATTCTTTTCAAGCTCGGAAGCGTCCCATTGGGCATTCACGATAAATGTGCCGCCGGGCTTGACATCCCGCACGATGGGGAAATCTTTGGTTATGTAGGAGGGATTATGGCACGCGACAAAATCCGCCTTATTAATATAGTAAGGGCTGCGGATCGGGTTGTCGCTGAAGCGCAGGTGGCTGATGGTAACGCCACCGGTCTTTTTCGCATCATACTGGAAGTAGGCCTGAACATACTTGTCTGTATGGTCGCCTATAATCTTGATCGAATTTTTATTGGCGCCGACCGTGCCGTCGCCTCCGAGTCCCCAGAATTTACATTCGATCGTTCCCGGCGAAGCGGTGTTGGGGGACGGTTTCTCCGGCAGGGACAGCCCGCTCACATCATCGACGATGCCGACGGTAAATTGCCGCTGCGGTTCCTCTTTCTGCAGTTCTTCATAGACCGCAAAGACACTGCTGGGCGGGGTATCTTTGGATCCGAGCCCGTATCGTCCGCCGACGATGACAGCCTGTCTGCCGGCATTGGCAAAAGCGGCGACCACATCCAGGTACAGAGGCTCTCCCTGAGCCCCCGACTCTTTTGTCCGGTCCAGCACGGCGATTTTTTTGGCGGTCTCCGGAATGGCAGCCAGCAGTTTATCGGCCCGGAACGGCCGGTACAGGCGCACTTTCACAAGCCCGACCTTTTCCCCGTTTGCGTTCAGGTAATCGATGACTTCCTCACTGACATCGCAGATGGAGCCCATCGCGATAATGACCCGGTCGGCATCCGGCGCCCCGTAATAATTGAACAGCTGGTAATCCGTTCCCAGTTTTTCATTGACCTTGGCCATGCACTGCTCCACCACGTCAGGCAGCGCATCAAAGTAGGCATTGCACGCCTCTCTGTGCTGGAAGAAAGTGTCTCCGTTCTCATGGCTGCCGCGCATAGTCGGATGTTCCGGATTCAGGGCACGGCTGCGGAACGCCTCCACCGCATCCATATCCAGCATATCGGCAAGGTCTTCATAGTCCCAGACGGCCACTTTCTGCAGCTCGTGGGAGGTCCGGAACCCGTCAAAAAAGTTAATGAAGGGAACTCTGCCCTGGATTGCGGCGAGATGAGCGACTGCGGACAGGTCCATAACCTCCTGCACATTGCTTTCAGCCAGCATGGCAAATCCCGTCTGGCGGCAGGCCATCACGTCCGAATGGTCCCCGAAAATATTCAATGCATGCGTGGCCACGGCCCTGGCGGAAACATGGAAAACTGCGGGAAGCAGTTCCCCGGCGATCTTGTACATGTTGGGGATCATCAGCAGCAGTCCCTGGGATGCCGTGTAAGTGGTCGTCAGCGCGCCCGCGTTCAGGGATCCGTGTACGGCCCCCGCTGCGCCTGCTTCTGACTGCATCTCCACGACTTTGACCGTGTTCCCGAAAATGTTCTTTCTTCCCGCAGCGGCCCATTGGTCGACACTGTCAGCCATCGGGCTGGACGGTGTGATCGGGTAAATGCCGGCAACTTCAGTAAATGCGTAGGAAACATGTGCTGCGGCGGTGTTTCCGTCCATTGTTTTGAGTTTTCTCTCCATATCACAGCGGCAGTGCGATGCCCGGTTGTTTGATCCCCCCGGGATGCACTGCTTGCACCTTCCTTTCTCAATAAATTTCTCCCAATGAATCGACAAAGGGCTTTTCGGGACACGACCGTGCCTGCTCTGCGGTGTTTTTCGTCAGTCCTGCGGACAAGCTGGCTTGGATGTGTCCCGTTTCGATTACAATTATTATACCATTTGACCGTCTTTCACGCAAGGGAATATTTTTGCCGGGCTGTCATTATCCCGGCCGGCGTCGATTTCCTTTCGTTCTTCGGCCGGACTGCCGTCCTTTTCCGCGATGTGCATACACATCGATGTCCTTTACATTTTCCGGGTTTTTTCGTATAATGACTGCATGGCCGAATACCAGCGATTGTAAAAACGAGGTGTTATATATGATTATTCTTGCAGCCGTGGACAATAAAAACGGAATGATGTTTAATCACAGAAGACAGAGTAAGGATCAGGTGCTCATCGAGAAAATAGTCTCTTTGGTCGGCAGCGGGCAGCTCTGGATAGACCCGTTTTCCGAAAATTTATTCAAGGATTTTGAAGGCTCAATTTCTCTGCATATTGACGATCATTTTCTCGAGTCGGCGGCCCCCGGCGATTACTGCTTCGTTGAAAACGTTTCCGTCGCTCCTTATGCACAGCAGGTTGAACAAGTGATCCTCTTCAAATGGAACCGGGACTACCCCGGAGACTTTTATTTTGATATGGATATCTCCTCATGGACGCTGACTTCCTCAGAAGATTTTGCGGGCTCTTCCCATGATGATATCACGATGGAAACTTATATAAAATGAGCGTCCTCAAAAAATATCTTTCTGTCCTGCCCGCGGTTTTTTTGCTGGCTGCCATTTTCTCCGGCTGCGGTTCATCGCTGGATTATGACCAGACCGAGATTGATTACGATAATGACCACGACAACGAATATTATGATGATCTTGACGGC
Source organism: Oscillospiraceae bacterium (assembly GCA_021203885.1). Classification (GTDB taxonomy): domain Bacteria; phylum Bacillota; class Clostridia; order Oscillospirales; family Oscillospiraceae; genus JAJPXI01. Next base: position 90,020 of record JAJQAH010000101.1, read on the forward strand.
GATCCGCATGATAACGATGATTGGTACGACAAAGAAAATGATGATGTGAACGACGGATCCGGCAACGGGACAACTTTCTCCGACACAGATTCTGCCGATTCGTCTCCCTATACGAACAGTACATCCGCAACGGTCCCGGCCCTGGAAACGGCCTTTGACCCATCGGTTATCCCTCCGCACGAAAGCGATGACGAGGAATACAGCGTAATCAATGATAATACGCCTTACTTTACCTCGGACCAGATCACAGACGAATCTTACGAGTATTACAGCGATCTGGACCGGCTCGGCCGATGCGGGCCCGCCGTGGCCTGTGCGGGACAGGATCTGATGCCGACCGAAAAGCGGGGCGATATCAGCTCGATAAAACCGTCCGGATGGGTACAGAAAAAATACGACTGTGTCAACGGCGGTTCTCTTTACAACCGGTCCCACCTGATTGCTTATGAGCTGACCGGTGAGAATGCCAATGAAAAGAATCTGATCACCGGATGTGAGGCCTTTAATCAGCGGTATATGCAGCCTTTTGAAAATCTGGTGGCCGACTACATCAAGGAAACCGACAACCATGTCATGTACAGGGTCACCCCGGTCTTTGAAGGAGACAATCTGGTCGCGGACGGCGTTCTCATGGAGGCACTGTCTGTGGAGGACAGCGGCGACGGCGTCGAATACTGCGTGTTTGTCTATAATTTCCAGCCCGGCGTCGTGATCGATTATGCGACCGGAGACAGTCACGAGGCTTAGCCCGGAAATCCTGTTTAC
>JAJQAH010000085.1 GCA_021203885.1 Oscillospiraceae bacterium
ATCATAGGGTCGGGACGACCCGAACGCACAGTATGTGCAATGCTCAAGGAGTCGCGCCTGAATTTTTTTGATTCAGGCAACGACAAGCTGAGAATCTCCCGCCTCTACGAAGTAGGCGGGGGTAGTTCAAAAAACTTCCTCATCGTACCAAAGGCCGGTCATATACAGACCGCACGCCGGCGCTGTGGGACCGGCCGCCGTCCGGTTCCCCCGTTCCAGGATCCCGGGGATATCCGCCGGGGACAGTTTCCCGTCGGAGACATAGACCAGCGTACCCACCATGGCACGGACCATATTGTATAAAAAACCGTTGGCGCATACCCGGCAGAGGATCAAATCCTCCCGGCGCTCCACCTGGAAATAGTGGACCGTGCGGACCGTGGAGCGGGTCTCGGTCCCCACGCTGCGCACGGCGGCGAAATCATGGGTACCCGTGAATTCGGCCGCCGCGGCCGCCATGACCTCCGCGTCCAGCTTCTTCGGATAAAACCAGACCCGGTCCACGTAAAAAGGATCCCGGATCCGGGAGTTGAAGATCTGATAGGTATACTCTTTTTTCAGGCAGGAGCCGATGGCGTTGAAATCGGGGGAGACTTCGGTGGCCTTTTGCACTACGATATCCCCGGGCAGGCGCGTGTTGACCGCCAGGGGCAGTCTGGAGCAGGGGATCGTGCTCTCTGTTTGAAAGTTCGCCACGTATACCGAGGCGTGAACGCCGGCATCCGTGCGGCCCGCGCCTATGCACCGGACCGGATGGCCCACCACGGCGGCCAGGGCGGACTCCAGGACCTCCTGCACGGTGGCTCCGTTTTTCTGTGTCTGCCATCCGTGGTAAGCGGTGCCGACATAGGACATTTTCAGGGCGATGTTTCTCATGATTGTTCCTACCCGTTTCACGCCGCCCGTGGGCGGCGGGATCTTACCACAGCTGGCGCATCAGGCCCACACCGACACACAGGATCAGCCCCAGGCACATAAAGATCCAGTCCTGGCTTCCGAAATGCAGCTGGTGCAGGCGTGTGCGGCCCTCCCCGCCGTGGTAGCAGCGGCATTCCATGCTGGTGGCCAGCTCGTCGGCCCGCCGGAAAGCGGAGACGAACAGCGGGATCAGCACGGGGATCAGGGCCCGGGCCCGTTTCAGGATATTCCCGGTATCGAAACTGGCGCCCCGCGCCCGCTGGGCGGACATGATCTTGTCCGCCTCCTCGATCAGCGTGGGGATGAACCGCAGCGCGATGGACATCATCATGGCCAGCTCATGGATCGGCACCTTGATCTTCTTCAGCGGGCTCAGCAGACTCTCCAGTCCGTCGGTCAGCATAATGGGGGACGTGGTGTAGGTCAGGATGAAGGCGCAGCAGATCAGAAGGATGATGCGCAGCACCATGAACAGGGCCGACCACAGGCCCTCCTCCGTGATCTCTAAGAAGCCCAGTTTCAGGATGACGTGGCCGCTGGTATAAAACAGATTCAGGATGCCGGTCAGGATGATCAGGATCAGGACCGGACGCATCCCTTTGAAAAGAGCTTTAAAGCGGATCCTGGCCACGGCGGTATACACGGCCAGGACCGCCATCAGCAGCAGATAGGAGCCCCACCCGTTCGCCAGGAACAGAGCCACGATGTACATGACGGTCAGGATCAGTTTGGTGCGCGGGTCCAGGCGGTGGACCAGAGTCGTGCCCGGGAAATACTGGCCGAGGGTGATGTCCTTCAGTCCCATGACAGCTCCCTCCGGACATTCCGGGCCGACAGCACCGCGTCTTTTGCCTGCTCGAGCGTATATACGCTGCCGTCCACCGGCAGGCCCATCTGCTGCAGCCGGTGGAACACCCGCGTCATCTGGGGCACGCTCAGGCCCATGGCCTCCAGCTCGGGGCCGTGGGAGAACACCTCCCGGGGCGTGCCGGTATACGGGATCGTCCCGTCGTTGATGACCACTAAGCGGTCCGCGTAGCGGGCCACCTCCTCCATGGAATGGGATACCAGAACGACCGAGGCACCGGTCTGCTCCCGGTATTTCATGATGTTGGACAGGATATCTTCCGCCCCCGCGGGATCCAGCCCCGCCGTCGGCTCGTCCAGGATCAGTACCTTCGGCCGCATGGCGATGACGCCGGCTATGGCCGCGCGCCGCTTCTGGCCGCCCGACAGGTCAAAGGGGGATTTTTCCAGAAACCGCTCATCCAGATCCACGAAGCCGGCCGCCTCGCGGACCCGGCAGTCGATCTCCTCCTCGTCCAGTTCCATGTTCTTCGGCCCGAAGGCGATATCCTTGTATACGGTCTCCTCGAACAGCTGATATTCCGGGAACTGGAAGACCAGGCCTACCTGAAACCGGACGTTCCTCGTAGTCTGCTTGTCCGACCAGATATCCTGACCCTCAAACAGCACCCGCCCGGAGGTGGGGGATAAAAGGCCGTTCAGATGCTGGATCAGCGTGGATTTCCCCGACCCCGTGCATCCGATGATCCCGAGATACTCCCCCGGGTAGACGGCAAAGTCCACATCGATCAGGGCACGGTGCTCGAAAGGGGTGTCGACGGAATAGGTGCAGCAGAGTTTTTCGGTCTGCAGAATCGGATCCATCACGAAACCCCGTCAGCGGCTTCCGGCCAGAAGTGCCTGCAGAGCCTGCACGCACTCGTCATCGGTCAGCACATCCAGCGGCACGTCCAGCCCGGCCTGCCGCAGTTCCCACATGAGTTCCATGGGCTCGGGGGACGACAGACCCAGGGAGCGGAGCTTTTCCACCTGCTGAAAGACCTGGCGGGGCGGCCCGTCCGCCGCGATCTGTCCATCGGACAGCACGAGGACCCTGTCGGCCTCGGCGGCCTCCTCCATGTGGTGTGTGATCAGGATCACGGTGACACCCACCCGCTGGTTCAGGTCCTTCACGATGTCCATGACGTCTTTCCGGCCCTCCGGGTCCAGCATGGCGGTGGCCTCATCCAGCACCAGTACTTTCGGCCGCATGGCGATGACGCCGGCGATGGCGACCCGCTGCTTCTGTCCGCCGGACAGCAGATGCGGCGCGTGATGGGCGTATTCGGTCATATGCACGAGCTCCAGCGCCCGGTCCACCCGCTCCCGGATCTCCGCGGGGGGCAGGCCCATGTTTTCCGGGGCGAAGGCCACGTCCTCCTCCACCACGCTGGCCACGATCTGGTTATCCGGGTTCTGAAACACCATGCCCACCGTGCGCCGCAGGTCCAAAAGCCGGTCCTCGTCGGACGTGTCGATGCCGTCCACCGTGACCGTCCCTCTGTTGGGCAGCAGGATAGCGTTCAGGTGCTTGGCCAGGGTGGACTTGCCGGACCCGTTCTGGCCCAGCACGGCCACAAAGGAACCTTCCTCCACCCGGAGACTCAGGTCATCCAGAACGATGGGGGCCACGCCCTCCTCCGAATAGTAGGAAAAAGTCAGATTTTGAATGTCGATGATCGGGTTCATTCGGGTTTCTCCAAAGTCCAACGGCCCGAGGCCCCGCAGGGCAGGACCAGGCCGGTGGCGCTGACCGGCAGCCCCAGCTCGTCGCTCCGGGCGCTGCCGCCGTATTTCGGGCTCAGGACGCTGTCCAGAATATAGGTCAGGACGGAAGGCGACAGCCCGGTGGTGTAGGAGTTGATCAGAAAGAACAGGGGATCGTCGCTGAGGACCCCGGCCGCCAGCTGTACGAAATCCCACAGGTCGTTTTCCAGTTTCCATACTTCGCCGCCGGGCCCGCGTCCGTAGGAGGGGGGATCCATAATAACGGCGTCGTACCGGCGGCCGCGGCGGATCTCCCGGGCAACGAACTTGGCGCAGTCGTCCACGATGTAGCGGACCGGCCGGTCGGAGAGACCGGAGGCGGCCATGTTCTCCCTGGCCCAGGATACCATCCCCTTGGCCGCGTCCACGTGACAGACACTGGCTCCGGCCGCGGCGCACGCCGCTGTTGCCGCGCCGGTATAGGCGAACAGGTTCAGAACGCTGATGTCCCGCCCGGCGCCGCGGATCTGCCGGGAGACGAAATCCCAGTTCGAGGCCTGCTCCGGGAACAGGCCGGTATGCTTGAAATTGGTCGGCCGCACAAGAAAGGTCAGATCCCCGTAGCTGACGGTCCACCGCTCCGGAAGGGAGGCCTTTTCCCATCTGCCGCCCCCGCTGGAGGAGCGGATGTAGCGGGCGTCGTATGTCTCCCAGCCCGGGTCTGTGCGGTCGGTCTGCCAGATCACCTGCGGGTCCGGGCGCACCAGGGTATACGGGCCCCAGCGCTCCAGCTTTTCACCGCCAGAGCAGTCCAGAAGCTCATAATCTTTCCAGTTGTCCGCAACCCACATAATTTCACCCGGTCTGAGAAGGAAAATACTCCGTTTATTATACTATGGGCGGCGAACATCGTCAACCGGAAGAATTTCCGGTTGTCGCTTTTCTCAGCGGCTCCGATCCCCGGCAGACCGCGGTTTTTCCCGCACGGAGAATTTCAGGTTGCATTGTCTCGGTGTTCCTGATAGAATGGGAAAGACGGGCCTAGGTACAGAGGCCCGGGCAAGGAAAAAACCGGAAAGAGGTGGCTTTCGTGGCAGAAAATGAGGATCTGCTCCGGGTGACCGTGGACGGAGAGCAGTTCAGCTATCCGAGAGGCACAACATATAAAGAGATCGCGGACGGCGTGCAGGCCGGCTGCGATCAGGATATCCTGCTGGTGGAACGGGACGGGATCCTGCTCGAGCTTCAGGACAGGCTGGACCGCAGCTGCAGGCTGCGGACGGTGACGGCACTGGACCCGGCCGGCCGGCTGGCCTATGAGCGCGGTGCGGTGTTTATGATGCTGAAGGCGTTTTACGATACAGCGGGCAGGGAAAACGTGGAGAAGATCTCCGTGGAGTATCCGATCAGCGGCGGCCTTTTTGTCCTGGCGGATGGAAACTTCAGCCTGGACCAGTCTCTGCTGGACAAGGTGGAAGAGAGAATGCGGCAGCTGTCCGGTCAGAAGATCCCCTTTGATAGGATCCTGATGAGCTCGGAAGACGCCGTGGATTATTTTAAAAAGGAGGGGGCTTTCGACAAGGCCCTGCTCCTGTCTTACCGCACGAGTGCCCCGGTCCGGATATGCCGGCTGGAGGACCTGACCGACTGCTTTTACGGTGAAATGGTGCCCGACACGGGCTATATCAGGACTTTCGCGCTGACCCTGTTCGAGAGCGGGTTCGTGCTGCGCCTGCCCGCCGAAAACGATCCCGGCATGCTGTCCGAGTGCAGGCCCGCCATGAAGGTGTTCCGGACCATGCAGGACGCGGCGAACCGGGAGGAAGCGCTGGGCATTTCGGATGTCGGGGAGCTGAATCAGGTGGTCGCCGCGGGAGGGACCACCCAGATCATCCTGTCCTGCGAGGCTCTGATGGAAAAGGAGCTGGGCGATATCGCGGAGGAGATCGCCGGCCGGGACAATATCCGGTTCGTGATGATCGCCGGGCCGTCATCCTCCTCCAAGACCACCTTCTCCTACCGCCTGTCCACGCAGCTGGTGGCCGCGGGCATCCAGCCGCATCCCATATCCCTGGACAATTATTTCAGGAACCGGTCGGAAATGCCGCGGGACGAGAACGGAAATTTCAATTTCGAGTGCCTGGAGGCCATTGACCTGGAGGAATTCAACCGGGATATGAACCGGCTGCTGCAGGGGGAGCGGGTGGACATGCCCGTTTTCAACTTCAAAAAAGGCGAGAGGGAGTACAACGGGGATACCCTGCAGCTGGGCGACCGGGATATTCTGGTCATTGAGGGGATCCACGGTCTGAATGACAAACTCTCCTACTCCCTGCCGCAGGAGAGCATGTACCGGATCTACCTGAGCTGTCTGACCACGCTGAACCTGGACCATCACAACTATATCTCCTCCGCGGATGTGCGGCTGCTGCGCAGGATCCAGAGAGACTCCAGAACGCGGGGGTACGGAGCCAGGGAAACCATCCGGATGTGGCCTTCCGTGCGGGCGGGGGAGGAGAACAATATCTTTCCCTTCATGGACAGCGCGGACACGGTATTCAACACATCCATGATCTACGAAACGGCCATGATCCGTCCCTATGTGGAGCCGCTTTTGTACGCGGTGCCCCGGGATTCGGAGGAATACGGGGAGGCCAGAAGACTGCTGAACTTTTTAAGCTATTCGCTGCCCATCCCGGACGACGACCTGCCCAGGATCTCCTTCCTGCGGGAGTTCATAGGCGGCAGTTCCTATCAGGTGGATTGAGAGGCATCCGTCCGGAAGAAGAAAGACATCATTTTGCGGAAAGGCGGTTTCGGACAACTCCCGTTGTCTGACAGGCGCTTCTCCCGCAGCCGCGGGGATCTGTGCCTGAAATGTGTTATAATGAGAGAGTTTCAGATCCATACCAGCTGTCTGGATGACGCGATCGGCGAACTGAATGCCGGGGACAGGGTCTTTTTAACGGGGACCATCTTCACGGCCCGGGACGCCGCGCACAAGAGAATGATCGAGATGCTGGACAGGGGGGAGGAACTTCCCATTCCCATTCAGGGGAACGTGGTCTACTACGCCGGGCCCACGCCCGCCCAGCAGGGCATGGCGGTCGGCGCCTGCGGGCCCACCACCGCGGGGCGGATGGACCCGTTTACCCCGAGACTCCTGCGTCTCGGACTGCGGGGCATGATCGGGAAGGGCGACCGCTCCCCGGAAGTCCAGCAGGAGATCGTTCTGAACAGCGCATGCTATTTTGCCGCCGTCGGCGGCGCCGGGGCGCTGATGGCAAAGTGCATCAAAAGAGCCGAAGTGATCGCATTCGAGGACCTGGGCTGTGAATCCATCAAGGCGATGGAGGTGGAGTCGATGCCCCTGATCGTGGCCATCGATGCCAACGGAGGGAATCTGTACCGATCCGGCCGTCAGGAATACCGCACCGACAGGCATGGGGAGGAAAACGATCTCTGATCCGCTTCCGGAGAGGG